>JBKJIP010000413.1:0-9204 GCA_046598515.1 Fimbriimonadaceae bacterium
GCTTCTCTGTAGCCGTACAGAACCCCTTTGATCTCGTTGAAGGCGATCGTTCGAAGCGAGCGGAAGAACCAAAAGAACCGACCGCTGATGCGCACGGTCCGTGTGCGAGAATCGATATCGACCTGACGCATGAAAGTTCCGAGATTCAGAATCTGAAACCAGACGCTGGTCCGAACCAAGATCTGGTTCGGGGTTACACGCACGGATGGCGACCAGGATAAGAGACGACTGTGCAACGGCACGCTCTCAGATACGGAGCCGGGTGCCGGAAGGTGGCGACAGCTTACAGAGTGAATCAGATTCCCGAGTGAGAATTCCTCGCAAAACCTGTTAAGGTCTTGGGGGATGGTCGATTGAAATTCAAACAGAATTGTGGAAAAAGGGGACTATGAGAATCCTCTTTGCCGTTTTAGTTGTCGTCGCGCTCGCCGGCTGCGGATCTTCGAAGACCGCGAAGATCGGTGCCGAAGGGGAGAAGGGAGTCCTTCAGCGTGACATCGATAATTCCAGAGATGTCTCGGCCAAAGCCGATCAAATGCGCGAGGCCGCTCGCGAAGCTTACTGAGCCTACAGCTTCAAACGAGGAGCGGCGATCATGTCGAATTCAGCTTCAAAAGCCGCCTGCAGTTGAGCCGGCTCCATGAAGGCTGCGATCGGGCCCTGATACTTCACGCTGCCATCGACGAGCAATAGGGCCTCATTGCACGAGGCTGACGAGAGCTGAAGGTCGTGCCAGGCCGCGAGAATGATCATGCCTTCCTCTCTAAGTTCCCTCAGCAACCGAACGAGCATGGCTTGGTGCCGGAAGTCCAGATGGGTCGAAGGTTCGTCCATCAGCAAAACTCCCGGACCCCCGAGTTGGGCCAGCGCCCTGGCGATAAACGCCCGCTGTTTCTCACCACCGCTGAGCTCCGTTATCGGCCGATCCGCATAGGCAGCGCAGTCGGCGCGGACCATGGCCGCCTCCACAAGAGTCCGATCTTCCTCTGTGTCGGTAAATCCGGGTGAATGGGGGAGTCGGCCCATCATGACGATCTGCCGCACGGTGAAGGGGAACGCGATGGCCTCTTCTTGGGGCACAAAGGCAATCCTCTTTACCCAATCGTTGGCCGGGTGCTTAGCCGGCGCGGCGTATGTGAGGCCGCTGTACGAGACTTTCCCCTTCAGAGGCGGCAAGAGGCCGATCAGAGTTTTGAGCAAGGTCGTTTTGCCGCTTCCATTGGGACCCAAGAGGGCCAGCCCATCGCCGGGCTCTAGGGCAAAGTCGAGAGGGTGAACGATCTCTCGGTGGTGATAGCCACAGGCGAGCTGCTCAACCTTGAATGTCACTCGGGGACCCCTTCGTCCAAGAGTCCGGAGCTGAACATGCGGTACATCGCCGCATAGGGTCCATTCGCTTCGAGAAGCTCTCGATGGGATCCAATCTCAAGGACTTCGCCGCGTCGGAGCATCGCGATCTTATCGGCGCGGGCGGCGGTTGTCAGTCGGTGAGCGATGAACAGGGTCGTGCGGGTGTGCATGATCTCGTCCAAGGCCTCCGTGACGGCCTTCTCGCTCTCTGCGTCGAGATTGCTTGTGGCCTCGTCCAGAACGAGAATCTTGGGGTCGCGTACCAAGGCGCGGGCGATCGCCAAACGCTGGCGCTCGCCGCCGCTAAGGCCCATGCCGGACTCGCCCAATTCCTCTTCCATCTTCGCGGGCGTACGATCCACGAAGTTCTCGGCATGGGCGGCGCGAACGGCTTGACGCATCTGTTCCTCGGTGGCATCGGGGGCGCCCATGCGGAGGTTGTCGGCGATTGTGCCCGCAAAGAGGAAGGTCTGCTGAGGAACGACGCCAATTTGGTTTCGAAGCCAGCGGGTTTGGAGTTCGCGGACGTCAACTCCGTCCACGAGGACTTGCCCTTCACCAGCATCGTAGAACCGGAGGAGAAGGTCGGCGATGGTGGATTTGCCCGCGCCCGATGGGCCGACCAGAGCGAGTGATGTTCCCGGCTCGATGACGAAGCTGACATTGGTGAGGGCGGGTGAGCCATCGGGGTAGGTGAACGAAACGTTTCGAAACTCGACCCGGCCTTCCAGATTGGAGATTTCCTTTTTGGCGCTCGCTTCATCGGTTTCGGTTGGCACGTCCAGCACCTCTCCGTAAATCCGCTCGCTCGCGGCCTCGACCAGCTTGAAAGTGTTGTTCACATAGCCCATGGCGCGGAAGCCCTGATTGACCACGTCGAGGAGATAAACAAGGCCGGTCACCTTGGCCAGATCGAGCTCTTCCCCGAAAGCCAACCAGCCGCAGGCGTAGATGACGCAGGCCAGACACACGGCCCCGATGAACTCGATGAGCGGCTTGAGGGTCGCGATGCGCCGGTTCAGCTTCATCTGCGAGCCGAAGTATCGATCGATAAGCGCCTTGAAAGCCTCCCGAATCCTCGATTCGGCGGCGAATGCACGGATGACTCGCGTGCCCTGCAGAGACTCTTGGGTGAACGCCTGGAGATTGGCCAAGTCGGCCTGCACATCCGCGCTCGCCTGCTTGGTCTTGCGGCCGTTGTATTGGACGAAGCCGGCGAGAAGAGGAACGAAGAAGAGGGCGATCAGGGCGAGCTTCCACTGAATGAAGAAGACCATGACGAGGCCCGCAACGAGCTTGATTGGCCCGTCAATGCTGTCCCTGACGACCATGACCGCGTTCAGATACACGTTGACGTCGTTCGTGAGAACGCTCTGGATCGCGCCTGCCCGCCGCTTGTTGAAGTAGGCGATGGGGAGGCGTTGGAGGCGATCGAAGATGCGTAAACGGAGTTCATTCGCCAGTTGGGTGGAAGCCTTGGCGATGTAGTAGGCGCCCCCTCGAGTGAACCAATACTTCAGCGCGAAGACGACGACAACGAGGAAACAGTAGAAGAGGAGATCGTTGAGGGCTTTTCGCTGGCGCTCGGTGATTTCCTTCTTGGTAGCGCGAGCTTGCTTCAGCTCAGCATCCGCGCGCTTTGTCGCTTCCGAGAGCGTTTTTGGGTCTACCTTCGCGAGTTCGGCGATTCGCTGGGTTCTCTGATCCGAGCCTTGTTCGAGGACACTGATATCGACGGAGATGGGGGCCGCATTGCCGATCGCTCGTACCGCGCCTTCGATGAGAACCGCGGTTCCGACCGTGAGCAACGAGGTAACGGCGACACACGCCAAGGCAATCGCGATGGGGCGTTTCTGCTTCAGCAGATCGGCTTTAAGGCGAGGGTCGAACTTCGGGAAGATGCGAAACATGGTCTTCGGCTACGCCGAAATTACCGCTTTGCCGCTTCGCGCTCGCCCGCGGTGAGCTGCACGCCCACGATCTCGTCTGCCATCCGGGTCACGGTCGACTCGTTCATCGCCCGCAGGCGAGTGAGAAGAGAATCGATGTCCGACTCGGTTACGGGGCCGATGTACTCGTCCCCAACCTGCAGAACCGGAGCCCGATCGCAAGCATCGAGGCACTCGACCTCTTCGAGGGTGAACATGCCGTCGTCGGTCGTTTCGCCGTGGCCCACCCCAAGCTTGGCTTTTAGGTAATCCCAAATCCGGTACGCGCCGCAGACGTGGCAGCTCAAGCAGGTGCAGACCTCGATTTTGTGCCGGCCGGCGGCGTGCTTGACGTTGTACATCGAGTAGAACGTGGCCACGCCCTCTATCTCGGCGTAACTTCGATTCAGCCGAAAGGCGACTTCGGCGAGAGCTTCGCCGCTCAAGTGGCCCCCATACTCGCGCTGGGCGATCCAGAGACCAGGCAGGACGCAGGCCTTCTCTTCGGGATAGTGGGTCCGGAGCGAGTCCAGTTCTTTCACGGCTTGATCCGAGAACCGCAGGGTTAGTTCGTCTCGCGCCGGAGGCTTTGGCCGCTCATGGACGGCGCCAACTTGGATGAGTTCGCTCACGGCATGGATTGTACCGCTTGGATTTCGCCATCTAACGTGACAAACATGTCGTCGGATTCAAGGGCAAGCCGAGGCTAACCGCGACTTTTTTGAACCATAGAGCCCTCTTTACGTTTCTAATCCATACCGATAAGATATACTGCGCCCAGCAAGCGCGGAGAGATGGCTGAGTGGACGAAAGCGCCCGCCTGCTAAGTGGGTAGGTGTCGAAAGACGCCTCTCGGGTTCGAATCCCGATCTCTCCGCCAGAAAGTTGTGACGCCGACCTCTCTCTTATGAAACGCGTTCTCATCTCTATTCTCAGCTTGGCGATTCTCGCCGTGACCGCTTCTGCGGACTCGGTAACCGATTTCCTGAAGGTTCGCAAAGCGAACAAGATCGTCGGCCCCGTTGGCACGGAAGCTCTCAACTCTCTAACCGGAACGAAGGTTATCGAGATCAAAGCGAATGTGAAGGGCATCGTAAAAATCGGCGACAAGAGCGCGATCTTCCTCGACAATTCGGATGGCTCCGCGTTGACGATCCATTGCCGGAGCATTCCGGATTGGATCAGCGAGGGTGGTGCGGTTTCCGTTCGCATGATCGTCAAGGCTTCCCGGCCCGAAGAGTATTCCGAGTTGGAAACGCAGCTCATCGCGGCCGTTCCCGAGTCGATGATCGCGCCTTACGATTTTAAAGGCCAACCCGCGCCCAAGAGCGGCTCGAGCACGTCGAAAACGACCAACTCCAGTGAGAGCGGCCTTTTTGGAAAGATTGGCCCGCGTGGAACCCGACTCGAGCGCAAGACGACGCCGACCACCAGCAGAACCGCCGCGCGCGGCCCCGGTCGCTCGGTGTCCATCGAAGAGGCGATTCCGGAGTACGCGAAGTTCATTCGCGACCGCAATAAGCGGATCAGCGATCAGATGTGTTACACGATCGCCAAGAGCGTGATCGAGTTCAGCGTTCAGCATAACGTCGATCCGAGATTGGTGATGGCGATGGCCGTCGTCGAGAGCGGCTTTAACCCGAATGCGACCAGCCATGCCGGCGCTCAGGGCGTCCTACAGTTGATGCCGGGCACGGCGGCCGGACTTGGCGTTCGGAACTCCTACGATCCGGTTGACAACGTTTTCGGCGCGTGCAAGCTGATCAGCGGCCACATCACGAAGTACATGAAGCAGACCGGTGGGGATGTCGAGCAGTCGCTCATTCTCGCCCTCGCCGCGTATAACGCAGGCGGCGGCGCGGTCAAGAAGCACGGTGGCGTCCCGCCGTACCGTGAGACCCAGAACTACGTTCGCAAGGTCGGCACGCTTTACTATCAACTCCGCGGCTAAGTTGCGGGAAGCGCTGGAATGGGTCGAGCCTGTTCCATTCTGTTTGTTTCAAGGAAGGGCGGGGATGCAGCGTGCCCCGCAGACAGCTCTTGGTCACGGCGGCACAATACATCCGCCGCCCTCTTCAAATCAGCCGCTTGATCCCCAGCTACATGCCTGCGCCGCACGGCAAGAACTGAGGCCTACGCTCTAAACTCGAACCATGCGATTAACGCAGATGGTCGATTGCGCCGGTTGAGCGAGTAAATTGGGCCCCGCCCAACTGTCGGAGGTTCTCCGGCAACTCCCTCATACAACCGATCCCAACCTGCTCGTCGGTTTCGAAACTCGAGACGACGCGGGTGTCTTCCGGCTGTCTGACACTCAGGCCCTCGTTCAAACCGTCGACTTCTTCACGCCCATCGTCGACGATCCCTATTCCTATGGACAGATCGCAGCCGCGAATGCGCTTAGCGACATTTATGCGATGGGGGGTCGGCCACTGACCGTCCTAAACATCGCCTGCTTCGATCCCGAAGCGGCGGCGCCCGAGGTCTGGGCCGGGATTCTGCGCGGGATGTTCGACAAGACCACGGAAGCGGGCGCACTCGTACTCGGGGGGCACAGCGTAGAGGACAAGCAGCCCAAATTCGGCATGAGCGTAACCGGGATCGTTAACCCGCAGACCGTCTTTGCCAATACAGGTGCCCGGCCGGGGGACAAAATCTATCTCACGAAGCCGCTGGGCACGGGCATTATCACGACGGCGGCCAAGTTCGAAGAAGCATCAGCAGACGAAATCGACCAAGCCATCGCGAGCATGGCGACCTTGAATCGCGATGCTTGCGAGTTGGGACTTCGGCACGGCGTCCGCTGCGCGACCGATATAACCGGCTTTGGGCTCGCCGGGCATCTTTTCAATATTGCCAGAGGCAGCGAAGTCACCATCGAAATCGACTCGGCGTCGCTGCCCCTACTGCTTGGCGTGGAACGACAGATCGCAAACGGCAATACGACGGCGGGGGCGAAGAAGAACGCAGCGTTTCTCGGCGAAGCGCTCCGTTTCGACTCCAATGTAGGCGAATGGCTGAAAGCAGTGATTCTCGATCCCCAAACCAGCGGCGGATTGGCGCTCTTCTCGAGTGAGACTATCGACGCGCCATGTATCGGCCAGGTTCTGGCCGGGCCCCCGGCAATTCATGTGCGGTGACCGGCATAATTGGCCCGTGGCCCGTGTCGTAATCGAAGAAGCCGAAGCTCTGATCGATCAAGAGATCAAGGTCCTGGATAAGGGATTTGTCCGATTGGTTGATTACATGGGGGGCGACCAGCGTATCGTCCAATCCGCGCGCGTCAGTTATGGCGAGGGCACAAAATCCTATCGGCAAGACCGCGGTTTGATCCACTATTTGATTCGAAACTGGCACACCTCGCCCTTCGAGCAAGTGCAACTCACCTTTCATACGAAGATGCCAATCTTCGTGGCCCGCCAATGGGTCCGCCACCGCACGGCGCGTTTGAACGAAATCTCAGGGCGCTACTCGGTAATGAAAGACGAGTTCTATCTTCCGGAGCCCCAACACGTCAGCGTTCAAAGCGAATCGAACAAGCAAGGTCGCGGTGATACGCTGCCCTTCGATGAAGCGATGGCGATCATTTCTCAAATGGAGGCTGAGCAGAAGGGTGCCTACGCTGGCTACACCGAGATGCTGGACAAAGGGGTCGCTCGCGAACTCGCCCGCGCCAACTTGCCGGTCTCGCTCTATACCGAGTGGTATTGGCAGATCGATCTGCACAACCTTTTCCACTTCCTGCGTCTGCGGATGGACCCGCACGCCCAATATGAAATTCGCGTGTTCGCGGAGGCGATGGCGAACTGCGCCCGAGCCGTCGCTCCGCTGGCCTACGAGGCCTTCGAGGAGCACATTTTGGGATCGGTGACCTTCAGCCGCCAAGAGGCTCTCGCGCTGCTGGCGAGAATGGAAGGAAGCCCAGATGGGCTCGAAGGGAGGGCCTTGGCCACATTTGAGGCGAAATTGGAAAAGATGAAATCAGCCCGGCCGATTGAGACAGTAGAAGAACTCCAGCCCGTCTCAACTGCATAGGTGTCCCTTATGAAGCTCGTCGTCTGCATCATTCACAACCGCGACAAGAACCGGGTGACGGACCAGCTTATCGAAGCGGGTTTCAAGTTCACGATCATCGGCTCGACTGGTGGGTTCCTGCGCGAGGGCAATACAACGTTTTTGATTGGTATTCGGGAAGAAGAGAAGGAACTGCTTTTTCAGGTGATTCAAGAGAACTCTTCGGCCCGGGAGCAGATCGTAAATGTGGGCACGATGGAGGCACCGGGGGGGTTGATGGGAAGTCCGGTGAAGGTGCCCGTCGGGGGTGCGGTCGTGTTTGTGATGGATGTGGAGCAGTTCGCTAAGTTCTAATGACAGCTCTCGCCGATCTGCCTGGACTGGATTCCGCCCGTCCCCTTCTGAGCCGCCTTTTTGTTGACGGTGTCCAGGGAGTCTTCTTCTATGGTGCCGAAGGGGCTGGTCAGGAGGAAGCTGCGCAACTGCTCGCGCAGGCGTGGCTCTGCCATGCGCCAACACCGGAAGGGCCGTGTGGGCTTTGCCAGCCCTGCGGTGCTTTCTCGCGGGGGAACAATCCTGACTTCCAGTTCATTAAGCCCTGGGGCCTGAGCAACTTGTTGCGGACATCCGCCATTCGCGAGATGTACCCGTCGGACTTCAAGGGTGTTCCCGTCCAAGATTTCACGCGAACCATGCCCTTGATGTCGGCGAACAAGGTCGTCATCTTCCAAGATGTCGACCGGCTCGTTAGCGAAGCCGCAAACTCTTTCCTGAAGACCCTCGAGGAACCCGGGCCTCGGGTTCGCTTTATCCTGACCACGCACGCGATCGGCCGGGTCATGCCGACCATCCTAAGCCGCTGCCTGACAGTTGCTTGTACGAAGGCAGTCCGTCCCGAAGGACTCAGCCTTATCGACCAAGTTCTATACGATCTTCCGCGCTATCGCCAGTTGACCGAAAAACCCGAGATCATGCGCCGGCTCGTGGAAATCGTCGAGGAGTTGCCCAAGACTCCGCCAATCGGGGCCTTTCAGCTATCGGAACGTGTCCGGGACATTGCGGACGGCCTCCCGCTAGGCGAAGACTCCGGGCGCACCAAGCAGGCAGCGGCGATCGAAATTCTAACCGCGCTGATCAGGATCATGCACCCCGAACGGGGGGATTGGATCGCGGAAATGCTAGAGGCGCACCGCCGGATCGTCGGCAATGCCGTCGGCGGCATCGCCCTTGACCGAGCCTTCATGGACATGCTCTCAGGTCCTCGCTAGGGTCGAGAAACTCAGAGAAAGTGTTCCCTCGTGAGGCTCGGCAAGATCCCGATCTCCTGCCTTTCTTTTTCATCGCAAACAGAGTCCCTCAAGTCGTAGAAACGGAAAGGAGCGGAATGGTATGCCCACAACCAAGACAACCAACGGCGTCGGCATCAGCAAGTCGGGCGGCATCCCGAGCGACTGCTCGGTGAGCATCTTCAACTCGGGAGTCCAAGCCGGGCGAGAACTCTTCGGGACGCTCGGGCGATTCAGGGTTGGGCGCGCCTTCCGGCGCCTCTTCCTGAGTCTCCAGCTTCGAGTTGCCAACCGTAGGGGAATCGCCACTGAAGATCTTTACCATAAGGTTAAGGCGGCGGGACGGGGCCGGTTTAGGATCGAGCAGTCATAATCCCATCGCTAGGGTCGTAGGCCATGGGAAGGGTTTATGGCGCAATTTGTTTCTGTCAACGCTCAGTAGAGGACGGCCTCCTTCTCCTCGAGGTCGTGTCCGATCTTGGGATCCGCTCCCTTGGGGTCGAGTATTACGTTCCTGACGACGAGGTGTTCGTCCTCCTCTCGCAGGCTAAGTCTGGCTCGACCATGTCGATACAGGCGAGGCTGGGGCAAGGCGACGAGCCTAAGAGAGAGGTTTCTGATCGACT
>JBKJIP010000447.1:0-7667 GCA_046598515.1 Fimbriimonadaceae bacterium
GATGGTGCTTGGTCCTATGCGGTTGGCGAGATATCGATCGACGCGAAGCGCCTGATGAATGTGACCCGCGAAGCCCTCAGCCAAGGGATCGCCAAATGCCGCCAAGGAAACACCATCGGCGACATCGGTCACGCGGTTCAAACTTACGTCGAAAAGAATGGCTACAGCGTAGTGCGCGACCTTGTCGGTCATGGAATCGGCGAACGTCTGCACGATGAGCCACACAACATCGCGATGTACGGCAAGCCGAGAACGGGCATGCATCTTAAGAACGGCATGACGATGTGCATCGAGCCAATGGTTAACCAGGGCACCTGGAAGGTCGACACCCTCCCCGACGAATGGACGATCGTCACCCGAGACGGCAAATTGGCCGCTCACTACGAGCACACAATCGCCCTGACCGAGAACGGTCCTGAGATCCTGACCAAGGAGTAGCCACGCCCCGGGCGTGATACACTTGGAAGCAATGTACGGCCTCTCGCACCGAGCCGAAACGATGCCGGCTTCTCCGATCCGAAAGCTGGTTCCTTATGCCGATGCGGCGAAAGCCCGCGGCATCCAAGTTCTCCACTTAAACATCGGCCAGCCCGACGTCGAAAGCCCGCCCGAGTTCTGGCACGCCATCGCCAACACGGGCTTGAAAGTGCTCGAATACAGCCCTTCCCAAGGCATCACCGAACTGCGACAAAAGCTTGCTGGATACTACAAGCGAATCGGAATCGACGTCGAAGCGGAGAACATCATCGTAACCACGGCAGGCAGCGAAGCCCTCCTCTTCGCGCTCAGCGCCACCCTCAATCCTGGGGAAGAAGTCTTGATTCCGGAGCCGATGTACGCAAACTACATCGGGTTCACAACCGCGGCCGGCGTTAACGTCAGACCCCTGACGACCAAACTAGATGACGACTTCCGGTTGCCGACGATCGACCAGTTCGAAGCGGCGTTGACTCCAAAAACGAAAGCCATTCTGATCTGTAACCCGGGTAACCCCACGGGGACGGTCTATAGCGTCGAGCAGCTCGAACAGCTTCGCGAGTTGTGTCTTGCGAAAGGTCTCTTCCTAATTGGCGATGAGGTTTATCGGGACTTCAACTACACTGGCCGCCCGATCAAATCGGTGCTCCAGCTTGAGGGCCTCGAAGAGCAAGTTATTATGGTCGACTCCGTCAGCAAGCGATTCTCGCTCTGCGGAGCGCGCGTTGGTTTCTTCGTTTCCCGCAATGCCGAGCTACTCGATGCAGCTCTTCGTTTCGCCCAAGCTCGGCTTTCGCCGCCCACTTTGGAGCAGATCGGCGTCATCGCCGCCTTGGATTGCCCGCAGAGCTACTACGACAATGTGCGCGAAGAGTATCGAGCCCGGCGGGACACCCTACTCGAGCGGGTCGCCCGCATTCCGGGGGCCAAAGCACCTAAAGTCGAAGGCGCTTTCTATGCCACGGTGCGGCTGCCGATCGATGATGGCGACGACTTCTGTCAGTGGTTGCTGGACTCGTTCGATTTGAACGGCAAAACCGTCATGATGGCTCCCGCCTCCGGCTTCTATTCAACGCCGGGCGCGGGCAAGGATGAAGTGCGCATCGCCTATGTCCTCAACCGGGACAAGATGAACGAAGCAATGGACATTTTGGACGCCGCGCTAAAGGTCTATCCGGGCCGCCGCGAGCCTGCGATGGCCCAGTGAGCGCCGTCGTCGCTGGAGTGGACGAGGCGGGCCGTGGCCCGCTGGCTGGCCCCGTCGTCGTCGCCGCCGTCATCCTGCCCAAGTTTTTCCGCCGGAAGGATATCGATGACTCGAAGAAGATGGACGCTGCTGCTCGCGAAGAAATGGCCCTCCACATCAAGAAGCACGCCCTCTACGCCATCGAATTCGCCGACATCGAAGAGATTGAGCGGCTAAACATCCTCTGGGCAACCATGGCCGCCATGTCGCGTGCCCTAAGAGCGCTACCGGAGGCACCGACTCTGGCGCTGATCGACGGCAACCGCCTCCCGAGGGACTTGCCTTGCGAAGGCAAGGCGATCATCGATGGCGACGCCAAAGAGTTGGCCATTTCCGCCGCGTCGGTGCTAGCCAAAACCGCTCGCGATGCCTATATGCGCGACCTGGCGCCGCAGTATCCCGAGTACGGTTTCGACCGTCATTTCGGCTATTCGACGCCCGAGCATCTGGCGGCTCTAAAAGAGCACGGCCCCTGCGCTATCCATCGTCCTTCATTTGCGCCATGCCGAAGAGAACTGCAGGGCGCCCTAGAAATTTAGAGGGAGTGCGCGACCCGTGGTCGCGCTCTAAAATGGGGGCCAATCGTCTTTCCAAGCGCCCCCGTTTCACCCCACTGCCGCTTCCGTTCCAAGGCTGCATTTTAAAGCGCGACCACGGGTCGCGCACTCCAAAGTAGACTCACTCCGTGAGCCGTCTTCTTGGGAATGAGGGGGAAGAGCGGGCCGTCGAATTCCTGCGCGGCATCGGCTACACCATCGTCACTCGCAACGCCTATTCCCGGCACGGCGAGATCGACATCGTCGCTCTCGAAGGTGACCTTCTAATCCTCGTAGAGGTGAAGCTGCGGCGGACGACCATTCCCGAAGAATCCATTACCCCCACCAAGGCGGGCAGAATGCGGGCGGCGGCGCGGGATTATCTGGCCGCCATCGGTGACCCCCAGCGCGACTTTCGGTTCGATCTCATCGCCATCGCGGACAAAGAGCTCCGCCACCATCGTGGAGTCTTGCGCGAAGACTGAACATTGTTCTTCGAACCAGCGTCCCTCTCCTTGAAGGGCCGTTGCCACCGAATGGGGCTCGGGGCGGGTCCTAAAGGAGCCTCACGCATGAATACGAAGTTTAAAGTCGGCATTTTCGCCGCATTCGCGATCGCGGCCGCCGCGATCCCGCTCACCATCACCAACGCTTTCGCTCAGGAAAAGGCGCCTCAGGCGCAGGATCAAGGCGGCGCTCCGCCTCCCGCCGGCTTCCAAGGCGGTCAGGGTTTCGGAGGTGGCCAAGGTCAGGGTCAGGGTCAGGGCCAGCCTCCGCAAGGCGGCTTCCGTGGACAAGGCGGCCAGGGTCAAGGCCAGGGCTTCCCGGGCGGCGGTATGCAGATGGGCGGTGCCGGTGGCGGCGGGACCACGATGGTCGAAGAAGGTCTTTACCTTTACATCGTCCAAGGTAACCGCGTTTACAAGCTCCTAAAGCAAGACCTGAAGGTCATCGCCCAAGGCGAACTTCCCCGCGCCATGGGCGGCCCCCAGCCGGGTGGCGGTCAAGGTGGCCCCGGTAACCGCGGCGGCGGTGGTGGCGGCGAAGAGAAGAAGTAGCCAGCGCTAAAGGGGACGTAGGAGTCAAAGGCTTCTTCGTCCCCTTTGACCCTTCGTCCCCTGTCCGCTAGTCACACAACGAATACCAAGTCCCAGACCAGGCGTTCGGGTCGCTGGTCGGTTCTCCACTCTTGTGGCCGAACGTGTCCACCCGGGTCTCATCGAATTGCCCCGCGCCTGTGATGTGCTTCGCATGGCCGTCCACGAAGATCATGGAGCCGCCCGTGCTTCCCCACTGTCGATAGTAGTTATTCGGCGCATCGCAGTCGTAGCCGTATCGGCCGCAGGTCGTATCCACTTTGCGGGCGAAGAAGGGCATCATCTCAAGTCGAATCGCCCGCGTCTCCGCGGGAAACTCGAAGGACGTTTCCGTCACCAGCCGATCAAACGTCAGCGGGTTGTTGTTCTGAGTCGACTCACCGTTGACGACCGTGTAAACACACTGCGTAAAGCGGTAGGAGCTCCCATAAGCCTGATGATAGGTGGTAGCGCCCGGCACGTCGAGGGAAGTGTAGGGGCCGCCGTTGTCCAAAGGACTCTTGAAGACATCCTTATTCTTGCAATAAGGCAGTAGCTCGACTTCGACGCCTTTGTGACCGGGCTGACCGGCCGGTGGCACCGAGTTGTAGGCGTAAAAGATCGGCATCACGTCGTCATGGTCGCTCAAGTACATCTTGATCGACATGCCGACTTGGCGGGAGTTGCTGAGACAGGCTGTTTTCTTCGCGGCCTCCTTGGCCTGAGCGAAGACGGGGAAGAGGATGGCGGCGAGGATCGCGATAATCGCGATGACCACCAAGAGCTCGATGAGCGTAAAGGCTTTTTTCATATTCGGCTTCCTGAAGCAGCAAGGCCGCCCCCGCATTGCGTGGGCGACCTCGTCAGAGAAGCCGCTCAACCGCATTCCCTACGCCGGTATCGATCCGGATCAGGTTCTAGGGGTCTTCCTAAAAGGAACTCTCAGTCCGTCATCGTCAGATGCGCGGACTCCCCCTGCGGGCGAAACTTACTGTCAAGAATAGTTTACGGCATTTGGCCCCGACTTGGAACAAACCGAAGCCCATTCGGCTTAGAACATGTGTCGCGACGATGCTTTAGCCCTATGCGGGCGAGCGGAGGTCGTGCGAAGGACGTCTAACCCAACAATGAAGCCGCTTCTAAAGATCACTCTCATCACCGCGCTCGCCTCCCTCTCCATCTCCGCCATGGCCAAGACCGAGTGGCTCACCTCGTGGGACAAAGCAGCCAAGCTCTCCAAACAGAGCGGCAAGCCCATCCTCGCCGATTTCACCGGCAGCGACTGGTGCAGTTGGTGCATTCTGCTCAAGAAGGAAGTCTTCGACACGCCCGACTTCGCTTCATGGGCCAAAAAGAACGTGATCCTCCTTGAGCTGGATTTCCCGAACGGCAAAAAGCAGTCCGAAGCCATCAAGAAGCAGAACGAGAAACTCGCCGCGAAGTACAAGATCGAAGGCTATCCCACGGTCCTCTTCCTAGATGCCGACGGCAAGAAACTCGCTGATTACGGTTACGACGAGGGCGGTCCGAAGAACTGGATCAAGAAAGCCAGCGAATTGATCGCGAACGCAAAGAAGTAATCCACGTCTCTCCATGTAGGCCGGGGGGCAATGTACCCCGGCTTGCACTGCTCAATCCACGAAGGTGACGTATCCCCATTGCTCCGGTTGATGCATGTCAACCACCCCTTGGGGCGACCAGACCCAGTTGTCTTCCTTACAACCCTCCGGCTTCATATAGGCTCCATCGACAACCTCGATCGGCCACTCGACCCGCGAAAAATTGACGCGCCAGGTGTCACCAGCCGTCGGCGGCACGGGCATGCCGCCCTTCTCGAAGCACTCCCACGGAAAGGCGATTTCGACTGACCAACCGGAATCGACGTCGCTGGGATCGTTCAATGTTCCGCGTAGGTGAACTGCGGAAACCGCATAGGTCTCCCAACTATTTTCGGCCGATCCCTTGTCCCGATAGGCCCGGTCCAAGTACAAGTCCCAAGTCGTATTCAGCGCGTTGATCTCGAACTCGAAATATCGCGCCGCATCGCCATCCGGATCGATGAAAACCTCGAAATCGTGATCACGAAAAATCACACTGTCATGCTCGGTAAGGGTTGCCCACAAATGCGGCTCCTCCATATCCGCGGCGACGTAGAAAAACTTCTCATCCCACATCATCTTCGCGCGGGTCCAAAACCGCGGGCGCGGTCGGACTTCGCCCTCGATGTCTACGAAGTCATCCGTCCATGGGGCGGCTTCCCATTGAGGATCATCGATTCGGCCCGAGATTTGGAGCGGGCGTTGCGCCCGAGGTGCCATGTATCGCTTTGGGATCACGTCGTCAGTTTATCGGGAGATTGAGGCGAAGCGGTAGACTCTGCGCAGCTTGGAAGGGCCCTACCTCGCCGTGATTATTCCGGCATATAACGAAGAGGCGCGGATTGTGCCGACCCTCCAGCGAATTCACGAGTATCTGTCCGCACAGAGCTATTCGTGGACGGTCACCGTCGTCAGCGATGGCAGCAGCGACGAAACAAACGCCCTCGTCTCAGATTTTTCCCTCGGGCACCCAAACTTTTCGCTCATGGCCTGCACCCCGAACCACGGCAAAGGCTATGTGGTCCGACGGGGCATGTTGGACGTTCAAGGCGAATACATCCTCTTCAGCGACGCCGACCTCGCCGCGCCCATTGAAGAAATCGAGAAGTTGATTCCAAAGATGGCCACCCACGACATCGCCATCGGCTCTCGGCCGCTCAAGGAATCCAATCTGGAGGTGCGCCAGCCCTTCTACCGCGAAGCGCTCGGAAGAATGGCGAACAAGCTGATCCAAGTGCTCGCCGTAAAAGGCATCAAAGACACGCAGTGCGGCTTCAAGCTCTTCAAGAACGACGTGGCAAAGGACGTCTTCAAGCGGTGCAAGCTGAACGGATTCTCCTTTGACTTTGAGGCCCTGATGGTCGCGAGAGACCTGGGCTACACAATCGCCGAGGTGCCCATTAGGTGGTCCCACCAAGAGGGCTCAAAGGTAGTCCTTTGGCGCGACGCGCCGAAAGCATTTTATGATCTCTTCAAACTGAGGCTGATGGGCAAATCCCGCCGCCTCGCCAAGGAATCTTAGCGCCGTGCATTCCGAAGAATACGATCGCATGTACCGGCTGGAAGACGCCTATTGGTGGTTCATCGGCCGCCGTCGCCTAGCGATCGGTCTTCTGAGAAAGTTCCTCACCCCCCCCTCTCCTTTCCCGGATGTTCGTGCCGGGGAGGAAGAGGGGGCAGGGGGTGAGGGTATATCTCCCTCCCCTCGTAGGGGAGGGTCTGTGAGCGAAAGCGAACTGGGGAGGGGTGATGGCTCGGAAGGGAGTTCCCAGATTGGAGACCAGGACCCTGGTTCCCCTGCGATGCCCGTGCGCGGGGGAACCGTTGGGGAGGGGGTTTCCGGGCCCACGATCCTCGACCTCGGATGCGGCACCGGAGTCATCGCCACGGAACTCTCCCAATGGGCGTCCACGATCGGACTCGACTTTAGCGACAAAGCCCTCGCTTACTGCCAGTCCCGTGGCCTCCACAACCTTGTCCAGGCTAGGGGCGAAAACCTGCCCTTGGAGACCGCCAGCGTCGACGGCGTTCTCGCTCTCGACATCTTCGAGCATATCGAGGACGATGTCGCCGCCTTCCGCGAGTCTTTCCGTGTACTGCGTCCCGGTGGAATCCTCGTTTTATCCGTGCCCGCCTTCAAGGCCCTCTGGGGGCCACATGACGTCGCCCTGATGCATTTTCGCCGTTACCGGCGGTCGGAAGTCGTTCACCGATTAGAATCCGTCGGATTCAAGATCGAACGCGCGAGTTACTCGGTTTTCTTCCTATTCCCGATCGTGGTCTTCATCCGAATCTTGGAGAAAATGAAGCGAGGCGAAGCCAAGGCATCCCTTCCCGCCACGCCCGGATGGCTGAACCGAGCCCTCATCGGACTGCAGAACGCCGAGGCAATGATCATCGCAAAAATGCCCCTGCCTTGGGGCAGTTCCGTGATCGCGGTCGCCAGGAAACCGGAGGCGAAGAGTTGAGCTACCGCGTCGGCTGTGTCCCCTATGTCAACGCCAAACCGTTGATCACCAGATTCGCCTACGAACCTTCCATCACGGTCGAGCTCGATGTCCCTTCGAAACTCCCGGCCATGCTGGATTCTGGTTCGGTTCAGGCCGTTTTGGCCTCCAGCTTCGATGCTCTAACCACACCCGGGCGGCGCATCATCTGGGGCGTCTGCATCGGTAGCTTCGGCCCCGCCGCCAGTGTTCGGCTGTTCAGCCGAGTTCCGTTTGGTGAGATCCGT
>JBKJIP010000147.1:0-2801 GCA_046598515.1 Fimbriimonadaceae bacterium
CTGGGGGCCGGTTTTTCTGATGTGTCGACCCATCTCCAGTCTGGCAACGTGCTGTTCGAGCATGACAAGCCCGTCGACGTTGCCGCTCTCGAAAAGTTGCTCGCGGGCAGGTTTGGATTTTCGATTCCGGTCATTCTTCGGACTAAGCCAGAGATACAAGCGGCGCTGGATGCCGCGCCCTTCGATGCCGCCGATGAGGATTACTCCCATCAGTTCATCACGTTCCTGAAGGAGCCGTTCGTCGGCGAGCTGCCGCTGAATCCGCCGAAGGGCGGAGCTGCCTATCTCGGGAAGACGGAGCGTGAGATTTACAGCCGCTGGTGGATGGTAAACGGAAAATACGAGATTCCGGCCGCGCCGAAGTCTTTAAAGGACGGCACCACACGCAATCGCCGCGTGACGATGGCGATAGCGGAGAAACTTTAACCAAAAGTTAAAAGGCCCCTCGGGTGAGGGGCCTGCTCAACAGGAGGTGCTCTGGAAAGCACCGCAATCTGCATTCGCTCTTTACTGCGAAGTGCAGCACGGGCTGTCCTCGACTGAAAGTGCGATGTTTACCGAGCATCGTTGCCCGATAGACTCTCGCTACGTCTACGAAGTTAGCTGTCGGGTTCGGGCCAAGAGTTACCCTAGGTCGCGTGTCCGCTTCCATTCACCCCACGTTAATGGGTCCCCCGTTCACCGGTTTCCCGGCGATTCGACGTCTGGCGTCTCCGCCAGGAATAAAGACTACCACAAGAAACGATTAGTTCCGCAAGGGCCTGGAATCTCCTCTTCCCGGGAGGACTTCGGGAGGTTAAGGACTTGTTCGGGCAAGTCCATGCGGATTCGAGAGATCTTTAACCACAGAAAGCCACAGAAACGCACAGAAGGGCTTCGCAATCTTTGCGGGCCACTCAGGTTGGCGAAAGGCCTTAACCGTCATCGCCGAATCAAGGAACCTCAAGATTTACGCTTTGCTGCAAGTTTCCTTCCGCAAGCCCCCTTAACTCATGCCAAGCCGATTGCAAGGTTGGATTCCCGCAGGAACCCGACGCAGTTTCTCCCAGTGAAGCAGAATGGTCCGATGTCGCGAGCGAATGCGAGGCGCGGCGACCCCGATAGCGGGTCGTTCGAAGGTAGCCCCGGGTCGGAGCGAGGCCGAAGGCCGAGCGGATACCCGGGGTTAGGGAATGCCGACAAGCAAGCCCGGAGATGGGGACGCAGGCGACGAGCACGTGTGCGAGGAGTTGCGTCCCCATCTCCGGGCGAGCGGTGAGGAGCCAGATTCCGGAAAGTAGAATAGAGGACATGCCAACCGGCCCCCTCGCCAACCTCGCCACATTCAAAGACGCCAAATCCAAAAGGATTTCGAGCTATGACCGCACGGGCGGGAACGGTGATTATCATCCCATCGAGCCTCACGAAACCTTAACCTTGGGCGAGATCGAAGGATCGGGGGCGATCACGCATATCTGGATCACGATTTCCTCCAAGGACGAACTCTTCCGCAAAAACCTGGTACTCCGCATGTTCTGGGACGGCCAAGAGCATCCGAGCGTCGAAGCGCCGATCGGCGACTTCTTCGGTCAAGGTTGGGGGTTGAAATACACGTGGGCGAGCCTGCCCCTGGCGGCGGCGCCGCGTGATGGAAACGCTCTCGTCTGCTATTTCCCAATGCCCTTCGGCAAAGGGGCGAGGATCGAGGTCGAGAACCAGAGTGATATCCGGGTCGACAGCTTCTACTACTATTTGGACTACGAGGAGCGGGAAGTCGGCGACGACGAGGGCCGATTCCACGCTTGGTACAACCAGGAAGTCACTCAGCCCAAATCGGCGGTGGGTGACATCGAAAACGAGTGGGGAATCTTCGACAAACCGGCGAAGAACACGACGGACGAGAACAACTATCTCATCTGCGAAGCCGAGGGTCGGGGGCATTTCGTCGGTGTGAACTACTTCGTCAACTGTCCCACCCCCATCTGGTACGGCGAGGGCGACGACATGTGGAAGATTGACGGCGAAGCCTGGCCGTTTTCGCTCCACGGCACGGGGACGGAGGACTACTTCAATCAAAGCTGGTCGCCGGATGACCCCTACCAGCATCCCTACTTCGGCACCGCCCGAGCTCCCGGGTTTGGGAACGATAGCCCGCGCTTCGGTTGGCTAGGCCGGACACACTGCTACCGATTCCACTTGGAGGATCCGGTTCGATTCACGGAATCGCTGCGATTCTCGATCGAGTCCGGGCATGCGAATTGTCTGACTCTTGAGTTGACGACGGTGGCCTATTGGTATCAGACTCTGCCCAGCAAGCCGTTTCCCCCTCTGCCCTCCGCCGAAGAGCGCAAGCCGATGCCCGAGATCATCCACGTGAACAGCCACGCCTGGCGCGAGCGCTGGCGTCAGGTCAAGGGCGGCGGGAAGCTCTGGGGGAATGAGTAGCTAAGGAAGAATGGGTCTTAGGGGACAGAGGGGTCAAAGGATTAAAGGGGAGAAGACTTTCGCCCTAAGTCCCTTCGACCCCTCTGACCCATTCTCTGATATCCCGGTAACCTACCCACTCGATGAAGCTCGCCCATCTGACCTGGCCGGAAGTCGAGGCACTTGACCGTAATATTGTCGTCGTGATCCCGACGGGATCGCTCGAACAGCACGGCCCGCACCTGCCTCTCTTCACCGATTCCATCCTCGCCACTGCCGTCAGCGAAGCCGTCGAGGCGAACATTCCGGAACAAGTTTTGCTCACCCCGACCCTCTGGCTCGGCGCGAGCGGTCACCACCTCAAGTTCCCCGGCACCCTCTCCGCGAGCATGAGGGGA
>JBKJIP010000117.1:0-3373 GCA_046598515.1 Fimbriimonadaceae bacterium
GCCCTTGGGCGTCCCTTTGGGAATGAATAGAATCCCGGGCAAACGAAGTCCGCCGGGAAAGTCGTAGACCACCGGTCGCGGGGATCCGGTGCCAAGCTCGGTCGCTTTGGGATTGCCTTCGAGAAGTCCGCCGTTCACGCCGACGCCCCCGTCTGAGACCTCTTTTCGGGCATTGATCAGATACTCCAGCGAGAGATCGCGCATGGTGCGCTCGTCCTTGGCGGGAGGATCGAGGGCGAGGAGTTGACGGTCCTCGGGATCGATCGCTTCAAGTGCCGGTTGTGGCACGGGTGTGCCTTCGCCATGGCCCTTCAATGTTTGATTGAAGAAGCCGAGGGAAGCTTCGCGCATCGCTTGGTTGTAGTCATGCGGGCCATCAAAGATCTGAACTCGAACATTGAGGCCTTTGTGAAAGAGACCCCACTCGCGTGACATCTTCTCGGCCGTCAGTTTCATCGCATTCGGCGGGAATTCTCCGTCGTTTTGGGCACCCATGATGAACACCGGCTTAGGAGCTTGAATGCCCATGACATCACTACGGTCGCCGATTTGGCAGGTTCCCGGCACGTGATTGCAAAGGCAGCCGTTGTCGGGAGCGAGTTCCATACTGGACATGTAGACCACGGGCACAGCGCATGTGTAGCGATCATCGGCCGCGAAGGCATAGAGCGTGGCCAAACCACCGCCGGAGGCACCCGTGATGCCGATACGTTTCATGTCGGCGTCGGTCCGGGTCGCTATGTAGTCCAGGGCTCGGATGGTGTCCCAGACATAATAGCCCGTCGTGTTCGTCCCCCCTTGGACAAGGGTCCAATCGTTGTGATTCCCTTCCGCCCGGCGCTCGATAAGACTCTCGCCTTCGAAGCTCCAGCCGGGACTATCGATGGCGATTGCCATGTACCCTTGCAGGGCTTGGAAAGCGCAGCGAAGCTGGATTCGGTCCTCGTTCTTCTTGTGCGCCCAGTGGCCGTTCACATTGACGATGACGGGGTAGTTCTCGATCGCCTGCTCTTCCGAATCGGGCAGATAGACGTGAGCCGTGACATAGAACTTGGGTCGGCTCTCAAAGACCACTTTTTCGATCTTGTAGCCCTTGCGCTTGATGACACCCGTGATTCGTGCGTTCAGAGCAGTCTTGGGCGGCATGGGGTCTAGGCCGAGAGAACGCATCAGTTCCGCTTTTCGCCGCCGCCGCTCGTTCTCGAAGGCAGCCAGGTTTGCGGGCGGCGTTCGTTTGGACGCCGTCACCACGAGACCCTTGAGCCATGCGTTAGCGACCTGCACTCCTTTACCTTCGAGGACGTCGTCGGCCTTCGTTGGCCCCGGGATCGGGGTGAATGAGTTCATGCCTTGCTCCTCGGCGATGACTTCCCCAAGCGTGAGGAATGGGATGTCGTGGGAGTTCATGAGGTCGGGGTGACAAGAACTCGAGAAGTCGGCCCCCTCGCTGCAACTGTCGACCAAGACCGTCGGTTTCTCCTTTCCGCCGAGACTGAGCAGTTTGACGAAGTTCCGGGCGACACCGGGAATGTGCATTCTCTGCATGAGCCTGGCGGTCGTAACCCACACCTCACCTTTGCCGATCTTGAGGCGAGCGAGTCCGCCGTTGCCGAAGATCTCCCAACCTTCGCTCGGCGCGAACTTCTGCCACATGATCGCATCGGTGTCGACTTTCTCCAAACCCAGTTGTCCGCCGGGGTCGAAAATGCCCTCGTTGGCTGCCTCAACCTTTAGCGGTTTGGGTAGGAAATCCAGCTTATACCTATTGAAATCCTGCTGAAGAATGACCAACCGCAGGCCCCGCTCGACCGGATCGAGGATCTTGCGTTTGGTGGCATTGTCGAACCATCCAAAGAAGTTCCAGGAGCGGGTGCCGAGCAGCATCGTGCTGAATTTCTCCGGGGTGATCACTTTGGGATCGAGGAAGGTCATTGCCTCCTCGCCGCTGTAGAACTGCGGCGTCGGGCCGGCCTTGGACGGGACGACCAGATATGGTGTCGGCTGCTCGGGCGTGCTCTGAGGGAAGCGACGAGCTGCTTCGTAGTTCGGGTGGTACGCCTCGGCGGCGATGATATAGCCATGGTTTGCGACGGGCAGTTCGGCCTCAAACTCGCCCAGCTTGATATGGTTCATCGGGATGCGGTGGAAGTACGTGCTGCTGGGCAGCGGCTTGTAGAGAAGCCACGCTTGGGCATCGTCGGACACGATGAGATTGCACACTATCTTGCTCTTCTCCCGTTTCCAAGACAAATAGCCGGGAAACTCCCGCTTCTGGCTTGGAATTGGAAGTTCTACGCTCTTTCCCGTTGCGAGCTTTGTCAGCCGCGCGAACTCCTCTTCGAACTTGAGCCTATCGTCGCGCCAATGGAACGTGTTCGTGTGCATCCGCAACCGCTCGGTGAACGGCCGAATCAAACGTGTGCGGCCGAGATCATCGTGGTAGCGGCCAGCAAGGGTCAGTTGGCTCAGCGCACGCTGATACGTTTGATCTCCTTGCGCTTCCGACTGAGCGAACCAGTAGGCACCCTGAATTCGTGCTCGCATGTAGTTGCTGCGCGATTCCATCAGAGACAAGAACTCGCCGATCGGTCCCTTTGCCGCCGGGTTATCCATTAGATATGTGCTAGCTGCGAGACTTTCGCTGAGATCCCACATCGGCACTCGCCCATCGATTCCTCCTGTCCACCGGTTCGCCAGTTCTTCGTTGATGGGTAGGTACGAGTGACTGTCAAATCCCTGGCCCTGGACATAGGCATCTGTAGGACCGCCCCATTCCAGTTCTGGCGCATGGCTCCTATGGTCAGGTCCCAGACTAAAGCCCATGAACGCCTTTGGCATCAAGACACTGAGCCTTTTCCAGGCGTCGGTGACTAAGCTGGCTTGTCGAACAAAGGAGGCGGGAGCCTCCTTTGCGATCTGTCGAGAGGCCATGAAATCAAACGTCTCGTCCGGAGTTTTGGGATCGTAGCCAAGCCTCCCCCAAGTCGTCCAGTACATCTCATCGCGCTGATGAATCCACTTGTACGGATTCCCCTCCGGATCGGCCAAGTAATACTCCGGCGACTTCGGATAGTAGGCGTCGAGGCCTTCGATCGTGTAGCCACTCGCGGTTCCGATCTTCATGCACTCAATCGACCGCCTCACCCAATCCGGGTTGTAGAACGGAAAGATCCGATTGGTGCCATTCGCCCGAACCTGCCAGACGATCTTGTACGGTTGATCCGGCCATCGTCCGCCGCCTTCGGCGGCATTGCCGCGCCAAGTGGCGACACCCTTCTGCCCCGAGTCGCTCAGGTAATCCTCAAATGAGTAGCTGTACCAGTTCGCCACTCGACCGCCGGCGACCATATATGGCGCGCCCCATTGCTCGCCG
>JBKJIP010000271.1:0-33763 GCA_046598515.1 Fimbriimonadaceae bacterium
GTCAGCAAGGGTGTAGACGCGGCCCAGTGCAGCGCCCTTCTGTGCCCTTCTGCGTCCCTCTGTGGTTAAAGGAATCTCTCCCTAGCCCACGAAGAGCCGCCGAAGCTTATCCAAGCATCGCGCTCGGGTGGGCCCGATCGCTCCGATCGCAATCTTCAGCCGCTCCGCGATCTCCTGATAAGCGCTCTCCTCAAAGTAAAGGAGCTTTAGAAGCTGCTCACAGCGGCCGCCTAGTTTCGCGAGTGCCCGATGTAGTCCCTCGGTCTGGACGGCATCGATAGCCATGGTCTCGGCGGAGGCATCCTCGGCGGCAAGCTGCTCGTCCAGGTTCTCGAACCCCTGCTTCGATAGTCGCCGCGAGACGCGATAGGTTTCCCGAGAAGCGGTCGTGGCCAGCCATCGCGGAAGGGTCTGCGGATCGTCGATCCGATCGAGGTGCCTGTACAGGGCGACGAAGGTGCCCTGGAAGACGTCGTCACAATCGGAATCGCCGAGGCCGGAGCGTTTGGGAATGGAATAGACCAACCGCTGGAACTCGGCGACCAACGAATTCCAAGCGCGTTCGTCCCCAAGGAGGCTTTTTCGAATCCAGACGCCATAAATCTTCCCTTTTTCTTCGAAAGATGTATCAGCGTTCACGGTGACCCTCTCCTAGTTTCCACGAGCTGATAGAAAGTCAGCCAAGTAGGAACTCCAAAATGAAGAACATCTTAATCGTACTCGCAACCGCTTCCCTCATGGCCGGCGCCGTCGCTCAGACTGGCCGAGCCGAGTATCAAGCCAACATGGCCGGCCAAGGCAAGGGCAAAGCCAAATGGCAAATCCGCGACAGCGGAACGCAGAAGCAAGCCGAGCTCGAAGTCGAAGGGGAGAACCTCACCAAGAACGCGGTCTACAAGGTTCGCATCCTTGCTTATAGCTGGAATGTGACTACCGACGCGCTTGGCCGATTCACCCTTGTTCGACGGTACACGACAGCGACCCGCCCGAACATCCTCGCCGGAACGCAAGCCAAGCTTTATCGAGCGAACGGCACACTCGCTCAGAGCGGGGTTTTTATTCGAACCCGCTAACCAGGCTTCTCATCACCCTCCACCAAAGAAAGGCGCGGGCGTCCACGGGCGCCCGTCGCTTTACCCCACAAACTCTGTATCCTCTGAGGAAGTATGCGAAACATGGAATGCCGCAAGCACTGGAATGAGCTGGTCGATCTGGCCGAGGGCCGAGACATGCCCGAGGCCACCGCCCATGCTTCTTCGTGCGATTCCTGCGGCCAGCGCCTTCAGGATCTCCGCGAAATGATCCGACTCACGGGAGCGGCCGTTCACGTAGCGCCGGTCGAGTCCATTTCCCGTGCTCAAGCCATCTTCGCGCCCCGCCGCCCAGTGGTTCTGGCCCGACTTGCGGCCGTGGGATCGGGCGCCCGCGCCGTGGCCGAGTCAATGCAAATCCGGTGGGAAGCCGATGGCCTCTCTGTTCGGCTGATGATCCGTCAAGAGGGATCGGGCTGGCAAGTTCTTGGTCAGATTTCGGGCACGTCGGCGGTCGAGATTCTCTACGGCGATGAAAAGATCGCCATCACAAACGGCGCTTTCGAATTCACGGCCCCGAGCTTGGATGAAGATTTCTGGGTCGATGAAGGTGAGCGATTAGTTCGCATTCCCCTCCGGTCCGAGGCGTAGCCATGACTCCCGAAGAGCTGCTCTCTGCGTTTGAATCGGCTTCGACCCGCCGTCAAGCCGAGCGCATCCTAGGCAATACCGACATTTCGGAGGCTTTCTTCTTTCGGGTCGCCGCCCTCAGCGGCCAAGACCCTCGGGCTTGCATCCGCCTCGCACGCCGGGCCGCTTGGATGCCCACATCGCAGTTGGGATATGTTTATCGGGCGAAAGCGGTTGGAGCGAGGGCCGCCGGCAAGTGGCAGCTCGCCGCGGATTTCTTCTTCCAGGCCGCGAATCATTGCAAAGGCAACGATAAGTGGGCATTTTCCATTGGGGCCATCGACAGCTTGGCCCGAGCCGGCAAGCCCGCCGAGGCGGTCGAGTACGGTCTAAAGGCAATCCGCGGCATCAAGAACGATGACCACCTAAAGGCGAGGGCGCGGCTCAATGTTGCCAATGCGCTGGTTTGGCAAGATCGAAACTCCGAAGCCGCTCAGGAGTACGCCCGGGCGCTTAATCTCTTGCCTCCACATGCGACGCTCGAACAAGCGAGCGCTTCGCTCGGGCTCTCCACGGCTGCACTTCTTGGTGACGATCCGCTCGCCGCTCGCGACGCCGCAGAGCGGGCGGCCCAGCTCTTCGACTCGGAGGAGATGACGTACCACGCCAATCTTGCCCGACTGAATCTAGCTCAGGCGGACTTGCAACTTGGACGGCCAGACGACGCCGTCCGACAGTTCCTCGAACTGGTGCCTGCGTTCGATGACTCCCCGCCCGATGTAGTTCGGATTCAGGAGTTCCTAGGCGATTGCTATCTACGGCTCAATCTTTCCAGCGAGGCGGAGAGCGCCTATCGCACGGCCCTGCGTTCGACCGCAATCGAGGAAATGCCTCTGAACTTGGCAAACTGCCGTTTCGGTCTGGCGCGCCTATTGGAGCGGAAGAGTCCGAAAGAATCCCAGCGCCTTTACCGCTTGGCCGCGCGAAGCTACGGTCAGGTAGACAACCGACCCTGGGAACTGGCAGCGAGCGGAAGAGCCGTGCCCTCTGGAGTTTCGAAGGCCGTCGCTGAACTGACCGCTTTGAAAGCCAGATACTTGACCGAGGACCTCGCCATCTGGGGGGCGGAAGCCGGAGTCTTGGTGATCCCGGCCAAGCCCAAGTCGCCGCCGCTCGAGTGGCGATATGCCCTCTTGATCGCGAGGCAGAAGCCGACCCGAGCGAACTACCGCAAGGTTTTCGAACTCATCGAGCGAGACCGGCAAGCCATCCGCACACCGAGCGCTGCTCTGCGATTCTTTGACGACCGCGGAGCGGCCGTCAACGAGTATCTCGAACTCCTCATCGATGCCGGCGATGTGGCGGGCGCGATCGACGTCATCACCCGATCACGTTCGGCCGCTCTTATCGATGAAATCGTCGCTTCGCGTGGACAGCAGCTGAGTCCCAAAGCTCTCAACGAGTTGAGCATCCTTCGCTACGCCTACGGAGCCGATCAAGCTCCAGGCTCCCGACTTCGCAATGACCTTCATGCCGTGACTCCCCGGCAATGGACCGAATACACCTGGGATTTGCGCGCGGCAACCGACGCGGCCCGGCCGGCTCGCAAAGCCGCCGACGGAGACGTCTGGCTGGATACCGGTGAGAGGATGTATCGCCTTCGGGGCGAAACCTCGGCGAAGATGCCCTTCACAACGCACGATTTAGCGAGAAAGCTCGACTGGCTCGAGTTCTATCTCTTCGAGCCCATGATCGACCCGGCGGCCGACTGGAACTGTCCGGGAGAGGCCATTACCGAACTCGCCGCCGCCATTGACACACCGAAAGGAACGGTTTGCCCGGACGGCGTCCTTTGGAGAGCACCCTGGACATTGCTCTCCGAAGGCGAAGTCACGCTGGTCCTCAACCCCGCTGACATGATGGGAGAAGTGCGGATGCCTGAGTCCCCCCGGGTTGCGGTTTGGGCCGCGCACGCCGTCGACCTGCCCTCCATCGATGAAGAAATCGATGCCGTGCTTGCGGCTTTTCCGAATGCCGATGTGCTCACTACGCGGGCCGAAGTCCGGGCAAGCTACGGGCAGGAATATGACTTGATCCACGTTGCGGGTCATGCTCGGATCAACCCGGAGAGTCCGGCGCTCTCCTACATCGACTTTGGCGATGGACCCCTCCACGCCACAGAAATCGCGCGTAGCGGGCTACGCGTGAAACTGGCTATCGTGGCCGCATGCCGATCGGGAATGGCGCTGTCTCATCAGCGTTTCGAACCTGAGGGGATCGTTCGCTCCTTCCTCGCATGTGGAGCCGAAGCGGCGGTCGGCAGTCTGTGGCCCCTCGATGATAGATTTACGGCCAGTTTTATGCGGGCGCTGTACCCTCAGTTGGCGTATAGAGAAACACTCCTGACGGCGATGAGCTCTGCTCGACGGCATTGCCGCGAACACTTCCCCCACCCCTACTACTGGGGCTCCCTAGCCACCTTTGGAGGCTATCGAAACTTATGAAAACCAATCTCATCCGCATGACGCTTACCCTGGCCCTGATGGCGGGCACCTTGATGGTCAATGCCCAGGACATGCTCATCGTTCGAGTGAAGGACCCGGCTTTCGCTTATCCGGTGGCAGGAGCGCACAGTCTCACCGTCCTGGATCGCACCGTCGGCGCGCCGTTTGTGTACTACCGAACGCCCGTCGGTTCCGTGAAGGAGACGGTGGTGGCGAATCTGATGGCGGACACGCGGGTGGTGTGGGTGGAGGATGACGACACCGTCGAATCCGCCGAAAATCAAAGCGGCGGCAAAGGCAGCACTGTCGCTGCCGTGAACGACCGGACGACTCTCTATGCGTTCAACGGCTCGATGCTAAGCAAAATCAGCTTCGTGCCCGATCGAGCCCAAGCGCCGGGAAGAGCCGTCAAGATCGCGATCCTGGATACTGGTCTGGCCCGACGTTCCTTCGCGTTGTGGCACCGCGTGGTGAACAGTGCGAACTTCGTCGAGTCCGGTGCATCGGCCTATGACCAACCGAAAGGGACTGACTCGAACGGAAACAGCGTTCCCGACGAGGGCGTCGGCCACGGCACCTTTGTGGCGGGTCTCGTCGATCAGGTCGCTCCGCTTTGTCCCCTCGTTATCGTTCGCGTCGCCGACAGCGACGGCGTCGCCACCGCGTGGAGATTGACGAAAGGGATCGCCTATGCGGTCACCAGCGGCTGCGAAGTCGCCAACATTAGCTTGGGAGCTCCCCGAAACGTGGTAGCTCTGCATGACGTTTGCGAATGGGCGATGGCTCAGGGCTTGTTGATCGTCGGCGCGGCGGGCAACGACAATGACAACAGAGCCCATGATCCCGCCCGTTCAAGCAGCGTCGTCTGTGTTTCCGGAGTGGATGCCAACGATCGCAAAGCGAGCTTTGCGAACTGGGAATCCAGCGTCGCCTCCAGCGCCCCGGCAACGGGCATCAAGAGCGCTTGGGTCGATGGGACGACCGTGATCTGGCAAGGAACTTCCTTCGCTTCCCCGCTCGTGGCGGGCGGAATCGCCGATTCGTTGCGACGCCGAGCCCGGGCGTACCCGATCGACCTCCAGCGAGTAGCAAGCCGAGCCGGCGACGGCATCAACGCGTTGAATCCGAACTACGATCACAAACTGGGTGTACGGCTTAACCTCACGAAACTGGATAACAGCATCAAGGCGCTCCGAAACCGACCGTAACCCGTAGCATGACCGTCCCGGTCATGGCGGCTAGGATAGAGCTTGGCTTGAAACCGAAAAGCCCCATTTTAAAGCGCGGCCACGGGCCGCGCACTCCCAGGACCCGGTGAAAAGCACAGAGTTTTCGAGTGCGCTGTAAATCGACTGAACCCGGCTCGACGGGCGGGACATGAATGGTTCATGCAGCTTTTGGATCAAGTCCGCGTCGCTAAGCCTTGTCCCGCTTCCTGGAGCGAAATGAGCGGCGATGACCGCGCCCGGCATTGCTCGCTTTGCCGATTGAATGTGTACAACCTGTCGGGATTGACCCGCTCCGAGGCCGAATCCTTTCTTCAGAAGGTGGAGGGCCGAGTGTGCGTCCGCTACTACGAGCGAGCCGACGGCAAAGTCATGACCCGCGACTGCCCGAAAGGCATGGCCGCCGTCCGGCGGAGTGCGGCGATGTCGCTTCTGATGATCGCGACGGTTTGGACAACCGCGGCATCATTCCTCCTCGCCAAACCGATTCCTCGTGCGAAATTCGAAGAAGTAAAGACGCAGGTTCGAGAGTCCGAGCCGATCAAGTCGATCCTCGACAAAATTTCTCCACCCCCTCCCGTCGTAATGGGCAAGATGCCCGTGACAATGGGAATGGTCGCCCCAACGCCCGCGCCGGTCCCGCCCACTCCTAAGAAGCCGTAAAAAAGACATCTGGCCCGCCTCCCCTAGGCGATGTTTGTGCGCCTGGGGGAGGTCGGTGAGTTTACGAACCGGGTGGGGGCAAGTCCCCGACATCTGCCCCGCAAGATGTGGGGTAAGACCAGCGTTATGCTGGTCTTGATCGCGCTTGCCTTCGCCGCTCCTGCCGATACCGTTATCGAACACGCGACACTCTGGTCGGACGGCAAGACGACGAAGGACACCTGCATCGCCATTCGAGATGGACGCTTCGTGAGCGTCGGTCGAAGAGATGCGAGCCTGATCGGCCCCGAGACCAAGGTCGTCGATGCGAAGGGCGCCTTCGTGATGCCGGGCGTTATCGACAGCCACATGCATCTCATGCGCGGCGGCATTCGGCTTCACTACCTGCGCCTCGACAAGGCAAACACAAAGACCGAATTCCTCGACCAGATCAAGGCATACGCCGAGAAACAGCCTGCCGAAGGCTGGGTGATCGGTTCCGGCTGGTCAGCCGAGAGTTGGCCCGAGAAGGTCCAGCCGAACCGGGAGATGCTCGACTCTGTGACGGGAGATCGACCGGCGGCGCTGACCCGCATGGACGGTCACAGCGTCCTACTAAACTCCAAGGCCCTCAAGCTAATGGGAATCGACAAGGCGGGACCGCCGAACCCGAACGGAGGTTCGATCGATCGCGATGCCGCCGGCGAGCCGACCGGCCTGCTGCGGGAAACCGCGATGGGCCTTCTCCGGCTTCCCCCCTCGACTCCGGAACAGATCTATCGTGGCTTCCAAGATGCGGTCAAGATGGCGAACTCGATGGGCATTACCGCCGCCGGAGAGATCGGAAGCTGGATCGACAATGACTCCTATCTCAAGTATGCCCAAGGGGAGCCCACGATCCGACTTGGCCTATTCCCCGTGGCGACCAACTGGACGAATGAGATCCAAGCCACCAAGGGCTTCCGAAGCATCGCCGGATGGGTCTATGGGCGAGGCATCAAGGGCTATATGGACGGCACGCTCGGCTCGCGAACCGCGTTCATGTTCGAACCGTTCACCAAGCAGCTTCCCGACCAAACCAGCCCGACCGGTCTGCCCCGCGCCGGCTTCGGGGACGGCTCCTATGCCAAGGGAGTGAAAGCCGCTGCCGCCGCGAACCTTCAAGTTCTTTTTCACGCGATCGGAGATCGAGCGAACAGCGAAGTTCTCAACATGTACGATGCGAATGCGCCGGGCCTGAGCCGACGTCGATTCCGAATCGAGCATGCTCAACACCTGGCCCCAGCCGACATTCCGCGCTTCGGCAAACTCGGCGTCATCGCATCCCTTCAGCCGTATCACAAGGCCGACGACGGCCGATACTGCGAGGAGATCATCGGCACCGAGCGAAGTCGAACGAGCTACGCCTACCGAGACCTCCTCAAGAGCGGGGCTCGTTTGGCATTCGGCTCCGACTGGCCGGTCGTTACGGCCAATCCGTGGCTCGGAATCGAGACGGCCGTCACGGGGCGGATCATGACCGGGGCCGTATGGATGCCGCACCAGAACATCACGGTCGACGAAGCCCTGCAGGCTTACACCAGCGGAGGTGCCTACGCGATGGGAATGGAGGGCGAGATCGGACAAGTCCGCGTCGGCTTCCGGGCCGACCTCCTCATCCTTAATGAATCGCCTTTCGGCAGCGCACCCGACTGGAAGGCCATGCGTCCGGAGCGGGCGTGGGTCGACGGCCGAGAGCTTTCGCTCGCAAACATGCGTGAGGAAGCAAAGGGTGGGGCCCCGGACGACTGTTGTGTCAGTCACCCCTCTCCGTGAAGGTTTGTGTCACGGAGAGGGGCGTGGGGAAAGCCTTCCAAACTTCCCGGAGATTCCAAGGCTCTCTTTCCCCACGCCTGCCCCTCCCCACGGCACGAACATCCGTGGAGAGGGGTTCTGAGGCTGGATTCAGATTTCGAATTTCTGATGCCACGTCGGAATCACGGTCGACCAACCCAGTTCGGCCGTAATCTTCGCCTGCAGGGCAGCCTGAGCGGGCGGTTCGCCGTGGACGATGAAGGTCTTCTTGGGGGCGGATTTGAAGCCGCCTAACCAGCGCATCATCTCGCCCTGGTCCGCGTGAGCGGAGAGGGCGTTCAGCTTTTCGACACGCGCTTGAACCGCGATTTCTTTGCCGAAGATCTTGACGGTATCCGCACCCTCGATGAGCTTGCGCCCCAGCGTGCCGTTCGCTTGGTAACCGGTGAAGACCACCACGGTGCTCGGATCGCTCAGCCGGTGCATGAGGTGGTGAATGATGCGGCCGCCATTGGCCATGCCGCTACCGGCGATGACCATGAAGGGTCCCGGCCTCGAGTTCAGCTCCTTTGATTGCTCGCGATCGCGCACGAAGGTGACGTTCTCGGGCTGCATGGGTGCGTGGCCCATCTTGAGCTCGCGGAGCATATCTTCATCGTGCTCTTCATAGGCAGACCGATAAAGGTCGGTAGCGCTGACAGCCATGGGGCTGTCGATGTAAATCGGGATTCGCGGGCACTCGCCCCGGTCTTGGAGCTCGTGGATAAAGTAAAGCAATTCTTGCGTTCGCCCAATGGCAAAGCTCGGCACAAGGACGGCGGAGCCGTTGTTGTAGGCATCCTTCATGATCGACGCGAGCCGCTCGTGAGTGTCCTCGGGCTTATGCAGGCGATCGCCGTACGTGCTCTCGATAACCAGATACTCAGAGAAATCTACTGCCGTCGGATCCTTGATGATCGGGGTGTTGAAGCGCCCAAGGTCCCCGGACATGAAGATTCGCTCGCCGCTCGGGAAGTAAATCTCGGTGAAGGCCGAACCCAGGATATGACCGGCGGGCAGATAACGCCACTCCATCCGGCCGGGCAGGGTGTGGAAGTCGTCGTACGACTTCTTTTCCATCAGTTTCAGAGCGGCATAGGCGTCTTCTTCGGTGTAGGCAGGCTCGACTATCTCGCCGTGCTTGCTCCGGTGACGCGCCTCTTCTTCTTGCAGGCGTCCGCTATCGGGAAGACTAATTTTGCACAGGCCGACCGTGGCGGCCGTTCCATAAATCGGACCCCGATAGCCCGCCTTTACGAGCGCGGGCAAGAAGCCGATATGATCGATATGGGCATGGGTGAGGACGATGGCATCAATTTCAACGGGATTGATGGGAAATGGCATGCGATTGCGCGCGTTCAGCTCGGCGGAGCCTTGGAAGAGGCCGCAATCGATGAGGATTTTCTTCCCACCTACCTCGATCAAGTGGCGCGAGCCGGTTACCGTTTCGGCGGCGCCGTGAAATGTGATGCTTCCGTTCATTTAGCCTTATCTTGGCGCATTCCCTCCAGCCCGGGTTTGAATGATCCTTCCGGGTAACCTTATGGAGATGCCGGAAGAGATCCCTGGTGAGGGCGACGATCTTAATCTCCCGCCATCCTTCTTTCCGATGGATGACGATCCGGACGCCGTACGTTCCTATGGCGAGCCTGTAAAGTGTCATATCGAGGGCGTCTTCACCGTTCAGCAGGGCACAAATCTCAGCCAATTCGTGCTCCTCTCCGACGGCGAGCGAAAAGTGCCCATCTCCATCGGCCCGTTCGAAGCGCTTTCCATCAGTCAGGCTCTTGAGCGCGCCCGACCAGACCGGCCCCTCACTCACGATTTGGTCAAGACAATAATCGAGCGTTTGCGCGGCGACATCGACCGAGTCGTCATCGACGATCTTTGGAATAGCGTCTACTACGCGAAGATTTATCTGAAGGTCGACAAAGAGGAGCTCGAAATCGATTCGCGCCCAAGCGACGCGGTCGCCATCGCCGTACGGTTCGGCGCTCCGATTTACGTTGCCGACGGCATTCTCGATCTTGGCGACGAGGGCTAATCCTTGTACGAGGGGCTTTTCGACGGCATTACAAACATGCGGCGCGATGCCGATCTCTTGTCACAAGCCGAAAGTGGTGTGACAGCATGGCGAGTGTACGGATGGGACGGTCCCTGGGTGAGCCTTGGTCGCTTCCAGAAGGCGGATACCGCCCTCAAGCCCGATGCGCCAGTTCAGTGGGTGGAACGCCCCACCGGTGGACGGGGAGTCCTTCACGGGCACGACGTTACTCTTGGGCTCGCCTTCCCTCTCGTTGAACTATGCCCTCAGGAAGAGTGGCGCAACATTCGGGCCGTATACCGAGCCACTATAACGCCGATCGTCGAAGCGTTGCGGCTCTGCGGCATTGATGCCGCCCTCGGCGAGACCCTCAATCGGTCGCCCGATCTCAAGTCTCCAGACTGCTTTGCTCTGATCTCGGCCAACGACGTAGTCGACCTGGCAAACGGGGAGAAAGTTTGCGGCTGCGCGTTGCGGTTAACTGAAACCGCGGTGCTCGCCCAGTGTAGTATTCCCGCTGCCGCCCCGTTGGTGAATCCGGCGGAAGTCTATGCAGGAGCTGCTCCAGCCCATTGGATTCAGCTCGAACATGCGGTTTTTGCCGGTGCCCTTAAAGATTTCATAAACAAGAAAGCCCGGCAGTGAGGCCGGGCTTCTCGACGTTAAGGAGGAACCTAAAGTCGTTTAGAGACCGCCGCCGCCCTTGCCCTTATTGCCACCTTTAGCGGCACCAGCACCACCACCGGCGCCTGGACCACCCGGTCGGCCGCCACCCATGTTCTTGCGCATTTCGGCGCGCATGGCCTCGAGCTTCTTCTTCTGATCAGCCGTAAGGACAGCTTCGGCTTTCTTTTGGATTGCTTCCATCTTCGGGCGCACCTTCTGCATGATCTCCATGAATTTGGCGCGATTCTTTTCCCGGTCCTCGGGCTTCGCGTTGCGCATCTTTTCCATGTCGGCCTGGTAGGGCTTCATCACAGCTTCGCCTTCCTTCTGAATGGCCTCGAGCTTCGTCTTCTGCGCAGGGGTGATGCCGAGTTTCTTCTGAGTTTCAGGAGTCATCAGCAATCGCGAACCACCGCGCATGCCGCCCATTCGCATGCCACCTTGGCCGCGCTGCTGGGCGCCGCCTTGCTGACCTTTGCCTTGGGTGCCCTGCTTGGGTCCGGCTGCTTGAGCCGAGGCGGAACCGACAAAAACTACGGCGAAAGCCGCGGAAACGAGTAGCGTCAAAACCTTTTTCATATTCTCTCTCTCAAAGCTCTAGCTTGAGGATACGAGTTGAAAGACGCGCACGAAAGGCGGAAGTTCACCTCACCTCATCAAAAGAGTTCGCACGAGACTTACCAACAAGTTCCCTGATCGCCGGACGGTCGCTGTTTTCAAACCCTTCCGTGTCTCCAACGTATGTCAAATGACCCGCTTCGAGGAAGGCCACGCGGTCCGCGACCCGAAAAACTGACGAGACATCATGGCTAACAACCAGCGAAGTTACCCCTAGCCGATCGCGCAACTCGACGATTTCGGAGTCGATCGTGTAGGCCGTTATAGGGTCGAGGCCCGTTGTCGGCTCGTCGTATAGAATGACCTCGGGTTCCAGAGCAAGGGCCCGCGCAATGCCGACCCGCTTTCGCATCCCGCCGCTGAGTTCCGAAGGCATCTGACTCTCGATGTCCTTGAGACCAACGCTGTCGAGCGCTTCGCGGACGACGTCCGCTTCGTCCTTCCGCGAGAGCTTTCGAGTTCGACGTACTCCAAAAAGAATGTTTTCACCGACCGTCATGTAATCGAACAACGCGGCGGACTGGAACACGAGGCCCATTTTCTTGCGAGCGGCTTCGGCTTTCTCGGGCACTTTCATGCCGGCGACCTCGATCGTGCCTTCCTCATAGGGAATGAGGCCCGCGATGCACTTGAGGAGCGTGGTCTTCCCTCCCCCCGAGCTGCCCATGATCGCCACGATCTCACCCTTGGAGAGTTCGAGATTGATGTCCGTGAGAACGGTATGCGTCCCAAACCGCTTCGTAAGGCCCCGGACCGCAATCATTCTAACGGTTTACCTGAACGGAAAGGCTTCCCTTGCGAAGGGCCGACGGGCTGACCGCGAACCGCGCGGTAAACGCCCGCGTAAAGTGGGACGGAGCACTGAATCCGCAAGCCACGGCGACTTCGTTGATCGTGGCGAAATTGTCGCTGACGATCATCTCCTTCGCCCGCTCCAGCCTAAGGTTCGAGAGATACTTGCTGAACGGCGTTCCCGTAACCTCTTTGAAGAGGTGGCGGAAGTGCGATGTGCTCAGGCCAAACTTTGCGGCAACGACATCATCGTTCAAGTCATCCCCAAACTTCTCGCTCAACATTTCAAGCGATCGCTCGATCAGGACATGAGAAGGGTTGGGGAGCGGGGAGAACATCGAGGAAGTTACCTCCGTCGAGATGCGCACGGCTTCCGCGGCGACATCCTCATGGGTCGTCATTCGATCCAGCGATCGAGCGGCCTCAAGTTGAACGCGGTGCATGTAGCGGTCGCCACCGATCTCAAGCGTTGCCGCCGTCACGACGGCGATAAAAGTCAGGGCTTCGCCCTTGGCCTCGTCTAGGTCTTTGGTCGCATTGACGGCGCGAACGAGCTGGTCGATCGCACGTTGCATTCGCGTCCTATCTGCGCAACGGACAATTCCGGCGATCTCGGATAGGCTAACGCCCGTTCCATGGGAATGGAACGGGCATGCATGAAGTTCACTCACTATTGACTTAGACGCGTCTTGGTGTGCGGTAAGTGCCCGAAAAGTGATTCGCGCATCCCGCTGATGCGAGGACTGACCAGCTCCACGTCACGCTGGAAGTAGATCGGGACCCACACCGCATCGGCGAGGATTAGGTCTTCGGCCTGCTGATAAAGCTTGGCTCGGGCGTCGTTTTCGGTCTCAGGCATGGCGTCTGCTTGGCGGCAAAGTGCATCAACCTGATCGTTCTTGTAGCCGAAGTGATTCTCCGGTCCAAAGCTAGCGAGCATTTGGCTGATGAAGTTCTGGGGGTCGAGATAGTCGGCCGCCCATCGCATGTGGAAGAACGCATTCTCGCCGCGATTGTCTCGCTCGAGGTACGCCTTCCATTCCGTCTCGCGAACTTTGACCGTAACGCCGAGCGTGGCTTTGATCTGGCTGGCGACGGACTCGGCTACGCGGGAAATGTCCTTGTAACCCTGTCGGCAGCGAATCTCGAGCTCGGGCATTCCCTTGCCTCCGGGATAGCCGGCTTCGGCCAGAAGCCTCTTGGCACCTTCCGGATCGAAAGGAATCGTCGCAGGCGACTTTTCACGGTTGCCAAAGACTCCGGGAGGAATGATCGTGTGCGCTTCCTGGTTGATGCCGCCCAGGTAGTTGTTGACGATCGTCTGTCGATCGATGGCCATCGCGAACGCCTGGCGTACGCGGCGATCGGCGAACGGCTTGTACAGGCCGCTCGGGGCGATACCCACATACCAAATCGCGGGACGATTATAGGTCTTGAGCATGGACGCGAACTTCGTGTCCTTCTTCAGGCCGTCGACTTCCTCACGCTGGAGCAGGAGAATATCCAGTTCGCCAGCCTTGAACTTTGCGAGGCGAGTCGTCGCATCCAGAATGATCGGGCGCTCCATTCCGTCGAGGGAGGGCGCGCCGTCGTGGTAATCCTTGTTCGCTTCGAGCTTCATGACCTGCTCGGCGATGTACTCTTTCGCTTTGAAGGCACCGGTGCCGATCATGTTGTCGACCTTGGTCATTTCCGTGCCTGCGTTCTGTGCTTCCTTCGCGATAACAGAGAAGACAGGATAGGTCATCTTGCCGAGGAAGTAGGGACGAGCCTGATCGAGTTCGACTCGCAGGGTGTAGTCGTCCACGGCCTTGACGCCGCTGATTTCTTTGGCTTTGCCTTGAACCACGTCCATGACGCCCATGACATCGCTCATGTAAGCCTCGGCCATAGTCGACTGAAGAGCCGGATTCGCATTGCGATTCCAGGTGTAGACAAAGTCCTCCGCCTTCAGTTCGCGGCCGTTGTGGAACTTGACTCCCTTCTTGATTTTGAAGAGATAGACCTTGCCGTTCTGCTCGGTCGTCCAGCTTTCGGCGAGAACGCCGACCGGTTGGTTGTCCTCACTCCAACTGATCAGGCCTTCATAGACCTGTTGGATCATATCGATGGTATCGCCATCGCGGACCTTTCCAGGATCGAGGCTCGTGGGCTTGTTAGGAATCGCGTACCGGAGGATATTGGACTTCCCCTTGTTCGCCTCCTGAGAGAAATTGCCCTTGCCACATCCGGGCAAAACCAGGGCGGCGGCAAGGAATGCCAAGAAAAGAGAGCGCTTCATGCTATGCAGAGTTTAACATAGCGCGGCGTCACTTAGAGCCTCAGTTGTCGCATAGTAGTACGGAGTGTGCGATTCGAACTCACCCGCGCACGTGTCGACCATCTTGTAACCGACCGGCTCCTGGCTCGGCGGGTCCTCAAGAATCCCCTTGATTTTGCGGAGGAACCACTTGTCCACGCGGCTGAGCTTGTGCACTTCTTCAACGCTCCACCCCCGCCGCAACCCCTCGGCGATCGCCCATAGGCGCTCGTCGGTGGGGATTTTGATGGCTTTAGCCAAAGCCTCATCCGTAGCAGGAACCTCCCCCGTGGCAGGGGCTTCCCCTTGCGTAGCATGACCGTCCCGGTCATGTGTAGTTCGACCGTCCCGGTCGAAAGTCTCGGCAAGCTGCTCTCTCACGTAAGTCCATTCCCAATCCTTGAGATTGGCCTTGACTGGATTGTCCAGAGTGTAACGAATGCAGCGGAGATAGCCGCCCTGGTTCCTGATGAGATGATCGTAGTTCTCATCCTGCCAGAAGTCCCCAGAACGATTCAGCAGGCGATTGATCTCATGGGCAGTGAACGACTTCCAAGAGTGAAGAATTTTCGGCAAATCGTATTCTGTCGTGGGCGTCACAACCGCATGAACGTGATTGGGCATGACGGCGAATGCGTCAAGTCGGTAACGCTCGCCATCAAAGTGCTTCATCGCCTCGGCGACAATCGTAGCCACTCGCGGATCTCGGAGGAAGCACGCTCCGTGCCCAGCATCCAGGTATTCACCGATCTTATCGGACAGTAGCCTTTCGTGCTGTGCGGCCTGCGCTGGCGTTAAATGTTGCTTGCTCTTGAGTTCATCCAGACGCCGCCGCTCCTCTCGCCACTCTTCTCTGGTCGCCACCGGGACCGAGTCAGCGAGGCGGAAAGTCACGAAGTAGGAGGCTCCCTCTGAATAGACGTGAGGCAGTCTTGCTCCCTTATGGCGATCCAAACCGGCCTCGGGATTCCAAGCGTAGAGGGCTTCTTCGGTTTCGACCGGGACGGTCGAACTACTCATGACCGGGACGGTCATGCTACTGGATACGGAGCGGGGGCCGGCGAACTTTTCTAGCCAGAGATCCTTCGTCTTCACTTCTAGACCACGCACTGCTTTCAACAGCGCCCCCTCGAAAGTCCGGTCGATCGCCATGACCTCACCCGTCGCCTTCATTTGCGTGAACAGCGTCCGGTCGCCGGATGCGAACTTGTCGAAGGGCCATCGGGGAATCTTCACTACGCAGTAGTCCAAGGCGGGCTCGAAGCAGGCTTTGGTCGTGCCGGTGACCTGATTCTCGATCTCATCGAGCGTCTTCCCGCTGGCAATTTTCGCGGCGACGCGGGCGATGGGGTAACCGGTCGCCTTGGAAGCCAACGCCGAGGATCGAGACACCCGAGGATTGACCTCGATGATGTAGTAGTCAAAACTCTCCGGGTTAACCGCGAGCTGCACGTTGCAGCCTCCCTCGATCCCCAGCGCTTGAATGATCTTCAGCGATGCGGTCCGCAGCATGTGATATTCGATGTCGCTCAGCGTCTGCGAAGGGGCGACGACGATGGAGTCGCCCGTATGCACGCCCATCGGGTCGAAGTTCTCCATGTTGCAAACCGTAATGCAGGTTCCCTTCGAGTCACGCATGACCTCATACTCGACTTCTTTCCAGCCCAGCAGACTCCGCTCGATCATGATCTGGGAGCGCAAGGAAAGCTTGAGACCGTTGTTGCCGATCTCCCAGAGCTCTTCCGGCGTGTTCGCGATGCCGCCGCCGGTACCGCCGAGCGTATAAGCCGGGCGAACGATGCAGGGATACGGCGCAGTTTCCAGGAGTGCTTTGAGTTCATCCGGATTCTGGATGATCCAGCTCTCCGGAACGGGCTCGCGGATCTCCCGCATGAGGGCTCGGAACTCGTCTCGATCTTCTGCCTTTCGAATGGCGCTGAGGGGTGTGCCCAACACTCGAACGTTGTATTTCTCGATGATTCCGGCGTCTTCGAGTTGAATCGCGAGATTCAAGCCGGTTTGACCACCAAGAGTGGGCAACAGGGCATCTGGCCGCTCCCGAGCGATTACTCGCTCGCAGAAGTCCACATTCAACGGCTCGATATAGAGCGCATCCGCCACTCCGGGATCAGTCATGATCGTGGCAGGATTCGAATTGATAAGGACGACTTGGTGCCCCTCTTCTTTTAGGGACTTGCATGCCTGAGTGCCGGCATAATCAAATTCGGCCGCTTGCCCGATGACGATTGGGCCGGAGCCGATAACGAGAACTTTCATGGTCCAGAGTGGTGGGCCCGGTGGGGATCGAACCCACGACCATGCGGTTATGAGCCGCGTGCTCTAACCCCTGAGCTACAGGCCCGCCTGGAGTCGGATCATACCTGTTATGAACCTAATCGGGAGTTGAGTGGCGTGACAGCTACTCTCGGGTTGTCGCGGTACAGACCTCCGCGACCCACAATTGACTTTCTCCTTCCCCCAAGGGTTGTCACCCATTTGAGCGACCCAGCAATTTGCCTAAGCTGGGACTGAACAAGTAGCGGCAAGACCCGTCTATTCGTACTTCGGAGGTCTAGCTCTTTACGATGAACCTAAAATCCATTTTTGCGGTCGCGCTATTCTCAGTGGTGGCAATCGCAAGCGCCCAAGGTGGCGGCGGCGGACAGCGCGGCGGAATGCAGCGCATGGGCGGCGATTCGCTCAACGGACTCCTGCGACGCACGGACGTCCAGGCTGAGCTCAAGCTCACAGATGATCAGAAGACGAAGCTCGTACCGCAGCGCGGTGGCGGTGCAGGTGGAGCAGGCGGCGGCCAGGGCGGCGGTCAGCGCGGTCAGGGCGGAGCCGGTGGCGGCGGTGGTCAAGGCGGCGGTCAGGCGGTCGACCCGGCAGCCATGCGACAGCGCCAAGCCGAGCAAGAGAAGCTTGTTTTCGACACGCTCGACGCGACCCAGGGCGCTCGCCTCAAAGGTCTTTATGTTCAGCGCGTTGGTAACCGAGCCGTTCTTAGCGGCGTGATCGCCAAGGACCTGGAACTCACGGCCGATCAGAACAAGAAGATCGAAGGGCTTCAAGCCAAGCAGCGCGAAGCGATGCAGGCCGTCATGGAAAAGAGGCGCAACGGTGAAATCGAGCGCGATCAGATCCAAGACATCATGAAGAAGAACAACGACATCTTCAGCGAAGAGCTCGGCAAGATCCTCACCGAGGATCAGAAGGGCAAGCTGAAAACGATGCGCGGCGCCGACTTCAAGTTCGTCGACGGCAACTAAGCTTAACTAAGCACGTCAAACAACCTCTACGGGCCTCGCCGACTAGGCGGGGCCCTGGTTTTTGTCCGACCGCCTTCGAAGCCCCCTCGCTAGCTTGTCGGCTCGCCACACGAGGGCGTGTGGCGCGAACAGGAAGGCCCAAATAGTTCGAATCCAAGATCCCTGTTCGTCGATTTACGATTTACGACTTACAATTTACGGACTCTAAAATGATCAACTTTTCCGCGCAATAGGCCCAAAACTGAACATTCAGTTGAGTCTAAGCGTCATAATGAACGTGCCTGAGCAGATGCTCTCTGCTTGGGTTTTCTTATGCCTGAAACACTGAATGAGGTGAGCTTCAAGTCGCTCGGCCTCCCCCGAAACTTACTCGACTTACTTGACCGCTTGGGATTCGTCACCCCAACCCCGATTCAAAACCTATCGATCCCGATCGCCTCCAAGGGCACAGACATGATCGGCATCGCGCAAACCGGCACCGGAAAGACTTTAGCCTTTGCGTTGCCCATTGCCGCCCGGCTACAGCAGGACCGGATGGCCCTGGTGCTTGCTCCTACGCGTGAACTCGCGGAGCAGATCGCCGTCGTTTTCCAAAAGCTTGGACTGAACACCGCTCTTCTGATCGGTGGCGAAGGTATGCAGAAGCAGAAGAACCAGCTTCGCAGCCGCGTCCAAGTGATCGTCGCCACACCCGGACGCCTAGAGGATCATATCCGCCAAGGTTATCGTGCGCTTAAGCATGCCGAAATCGTCGTTCTCGATGAAGCCGATCGCATGCTCGATATGGGCTTCGCGCCTGCCATTCACCGCATCCTCGGCCATGTCCCGACGGATCGGCAAACGATGCTCTTCTCGGCCACGATGCCGAAGGAAATCTCGGATCTCGCCTCGGCTTATCTGCGCAACCCTGCGCGGGTGGACGTAAAGCCGTCGGGCACGACCGCGGAAGGCATCGACCAAGAGTTGGTCATCGTCAACAAAGACGATAAGCCAGGTGTGCTCGGCGACTTGCTCGCTGCCCACAATGGCTCTATTCTTGTTTTCGCCCGAACCCGGCACGGTGCTCGAAAGATCGCGCACTCGATTCGGGTGCTCGGCCATTCCGCCGCGGAGATCCACGCCGATCGATCCCTTCCCCAGCGGCGCGCCGCTCTTGAAGGTTTCAAAACGGGTGAGCATCGCGTCCTCGTCGCCACCGATATCGCCGCGCGCGGTATCGATGTGAAAGACATTTCACTGGTCATCAACTACGATGTGCCGGAGAAGCCGGAAGATTACATTCACCGAATCGGCCGCACCGGCCGCGCCGGTGCGCGTGGTTTGGCGATCATGATCGCCACGCCTGATCAGCAGCGAGACGTTCTCGATATCGAAAGGCTGATGAGGATCACGATCCCCGTCTCCCCGCGATCCCGAGTTCGCATGGCCGCTACGAACGCCGGTCACGAGCGATCCGCTCAGCGCCGACAGCCTCAGGGCCGTCCGTCGTCACCAGGTCGACCGCCGCGGGCTGAGGGCAATGCCCCGAAGGCGCCGGATACGCGAAGCCATGGCGCACCGCGCCACGAGGCCAAGCCTCACGATCACCGTCCTGCTCGACCGTCCAACCCTATGCCGAACGCGAAGGTCGATCAGCCCATCAAGCCGAAGCGAACAGATCACAGCGACCGCCCGAAAGGTGGTCAAAGCGAAACTCCGGCCGCAAAGAGCACGGGATTCCATAGGGGTCCGGCGTCCAATCCGAAGCCGAGACGGCTGAACTGGTCCGGCGGACGCCCCACATCGAAGAAGCGCCGCTAGGCTACTGTTCTTCCCACTTCACCAGCGGAAGCTCGCTGGGTACGTGAACGTCAGGGTGACTCGGTATCACCCTGACTGTATAGCCTCGGTTTCCGGGTTGTTCGCAAACGAAGCTGCCCGCATACGTGGCGACTGATCCTTCTTGCGACTCAAACTCCAGATCGACTACGGATGCGTCAAAGAGATCGCGTCCCGAGCCCACCTGTCCGATGACCGCTTGAGCACGGATATCTGACGCGGGAAGGCCGTCGATCTCTACTTCAGCGGTGACGCGCAAGCTGTTCCCTACCGAGCAACTCACGCCGCCATTGTCGCGGACCGACACGATATGAACGGAGTCCCATGAGTGCTGGATGCGTTCCCGCCACTTCAGCGCCTCGGCGACACGGTCCGGTGAGGAATCCAGGCGAGTGAATGCCTCATGAGAAGGCAGGTATGCCTTCTGGGCATAGTCCATTACCATCCGGGCGCTGGAGAACTGAGGAGCAAGCTTCGTGATCGACTTCTTGATCATTTCCACCCAGCCTAGCGGCACCGCGCCATCGATGCGGTGGTAGAACGTGGGTGCGATTTCCGTCTCCAAAAGGTGGTAGAGGGTGCGGCTATCCAGCCAGTCCTGCTGTCCGTCGTCGGGCAGATCGATTCGACCGCCAATCGCCCAGCCCAGCCCCGGCTCGTAGGCTTCATCCCACCATCCATCGAGAATGGAGCAGTTGAGCGCGCCATTCGGCACCGCCTTCATGCCGCTCGTGCCGCTCGCTTCCATGGGGCGCCGAGGATTATTCAGCCAGACATCGACGCCTTGAACCAGCATGCGGGCGACCCGCATATCGTAGTCCTCGAGGAACACCATTCGGGAACGGCCGCCTTCATGTTCGATGAAGTGGTTTAGCTCCTGAATGAGCTTCTTTCCGCCATCGTCCCGCGGGTGAGATTTACCGGCGATGATGATCTGGATTGGCCGCTCCGTGTGGAACAAGAGTTCCTTGAAGCGATCCTTGTCCAAGAGCATGAGCGTTCCGCGCTTATAGGTCGCGAAGCGGCGGGCGAAGCCGATGGTGAGGACGCGCGGATCGAGAATCGATTCCACTTGTCCGAACGTGGCCCGTCCGAATCCCTTGCGCTGTCCGGTCTCGCGCAAATACTTGCGAACGAAGCGAACGAGGTCGCCCCGCTGGTTCTCACGAATAGCCCAGAGTTCGTCATCGGGAATGTCCTGCACGCCCTTCCAAACCTCGGGGTCATGCGTATTAGCACGCCAAGACTTGCCAAGATACTGATCGAACAAGTTCGTCATTTTGGCGCTAGTCCAGGTGCCCACATGGGCGCCGTTCGTCACCGCTTGGATCGGCACCTCCTCTTCCGGGAAGTCCGGCCAACGAGGGTGGAACATCTCGCGGGAAACCTTGGCGTGAAGCTTGGAGACCCCGTTCACGACATTGGAGTTCTCCATGGCGAGCAGGGCCATATTGAAGGGCTCGTTGATGTCGGAAGGATTCATCCTGCCCATCTTCAAGAAGTCGGAGAAGGCGACGCGAGCCTGTGAGGCCACCTTTCCGACGTACTTTTCCACCATCTCGGCCCGAAAGACGTCGAACCCGGCCGGGACCGGCGTATGCGTCGTGAAGACATTGCCGTGAACATTAATCTGCCGAGCCGTGCGGAAATCACAGCCCGTATCTACCACCATCTGTCGGATGCGCTCGATCGACATGAATGCGGCGTGGCCTTCATTCATGTGGCAGACCGTGGGGCGAAGCCCAAGCTGCTGAAGAACGCGCATGCCGCCGACGCCCAGGATCAGTTCCTGGCGAAGCCGTGTCTCCTCGTCGCCGCCGTAGAGCGTGTCGGTAATGGTTTGATCAGAGGGCTCATTCTCGAGCACATTGCTGTCAAGCAGATAGAGTTGGATTCGCCCAACTTCCGCCTTCCAGATCTGGCAAGTGACCATGCGGTCGGGGAGCTCTACTTCGACTCGCTCTGCCCGCCCGTCCGGCGTTCTAAGCAGCGTCAAGGGCATCTGGAAGAAATCGTAAGCGGGATAGTATTCCTGCTGCCAGCCGTCGGGCGTGAGAATTTGGCGGAAATAGCCCTTGGTGTATAGCAAGCCAACGCCAACCAACGGTAGGCCAAGATCGGAGGCCGCTTTCAGGTGGTCGCCGGCCAAGACGCCGAGGCCGCCGGAATAGATGGGCAGGGATTCGCTGATGCCGAACTCAGCGCAGAAATAAGCGACGAGCAGCTCATTGTCCGGATAGTTCTCTTGGAACCACTTCGGATCGGTGAGGTAGCGATCCAAATCCTCACTGCACTCGGTCAGCATGCTTAGGAACACCCGGTCGGTGCTCAGCTCGGCCAAGCGCTCCTTTGAGGCGCGCCGGATCAGTTCGACGGGGTTATGCCCCAGTTCCTCAAAGAGCTTGCGGTCGATTTCGCGGAAGAGCTCGCGGGTCCGATGGTGCCAAGTCCAGCGGAAATTGCGCGTCAGCTTCAAGAGAGGCTGTAACGCAGGCGGCAACTCGGCCACCACTTCAAAGGAATGGGTGCATTTAGGGTGCTTCAACCCCCCTATTATGGGAGCTTGCCGAGTTTTAGGTCTGGTTGAACCACTTTTGGAACTGCTCATTCACCCAGGAAGCGCGAACCGCCATGCTGAGAGCGAGGTTCTCGATGATGCCGAGGTGATACAGCGTGTTCGGAATGAACGTCTGATACTCCAGCTTCCCATCTTCAAAGCCCCATGAGCCGATCATCTGACAGCGAAGCCACTCTTTACGCTCCAGGTTGTTGAGCTCCATCGCCGTGTGAGCGCATCGCTCCGGTCCCAAATGAAGCGGAATCATGAGCCGCATCCGCAGGCCACTCCCCAGGGTGGGATGCGGTTCCGTGCTGGTCACCACGAGTTCGATCGGTGTCGACGGATCTAAGAACCACGGAAACACAGCTCGGCAGAATGTGGACTTGTCGGTCTCGAACCGATCCGCTTGACGGTCCATAGCCCAGCCGACTTCCTGCCATTCCCCATTGTCAGTCCACCGTGAAGGTCCTCTGCCATAAGGCTTGAAAAAGCGGTCCATGGCGCCGAGAATGGGGTCCGGTTGACTTCGAAGTCCGTGAGCGGGGTGCTCGGAGATCGCGGGCACCGCATGTAGTTTCTGCGCCAACTGGTGGCCGAAAACGTGGGCCTCGTCCACCTGCAAAGCCGTCCCGCCAATGAAGACCTTGGGCAGCCAATCTTCGTTGTCGTGCGTGAAATAGCCCGAGGAATGAAGAACATAGCAATCGCGGTCGACGTCGAAGCAGACCGCGCTGGTTGTCGCATGGCCCATTTCCGTAGCCAAAGCGAGCTCAAACTGTTGGGCCTTGCCTCGACCGAGAATAAAGTCGGTCTCAACATGAACCCGGAAGTAGGACTGGGCATTGCTGAACACGCCCTCGTCCGCCCACACTTTTTGCGAGAACTCTTCCGCCCACCACTTGAAGCCGCGCGCGAAGTCGCTTCTCCAATGGTCAGGCACCTTCAACGTATCGTGAATTTGACTCACGAGTTCGAGTCCAAAATCTGTTTTTCCGCGCCAGTCCATTAACCCTCCTAGCTTGCGTAAGTGTTAGCATAACGCACCGCAACTGGAATTAGGTTGCATTCGGACCAAATGGCCTGGAAAATTACGACAGGAAATGACGCTTGCAAGTCGTTTACCAGGGCCGTACGTAGCCTGGACTCGGTTGGAGGCTGGTCGGCACACCCATACGAGGGCGTATGGTGTGAACAAGCTCCGGAGCCTGGACTCAGTTTGGAAGCTGGTCGCCAAACCACACGAGGGCGTTTGGTGTGAACAATTTCCGCCAATGTTAACGGCACACGCCCTCGTGTGTCGTGCCTACCAGCATTGCTTAGTCGTTTACCAGGGCCTTGCGTTCCAACTCTAGCCGGCGAACCTCCCCGCCAGATGAAATGGAGAGGGCGACCTTGGTGCCGACCTTGCCGTCGAGGATCGCTTCGAGCTCCCGATAGCCGATCGCGCCGAGCATGTCCTTGCCATCGATCGAGAGAATCGTATCTCCGCGCTTAATGCCGGCTTCCTTGGCCGGACTTTCGGGCGAGACATTGGCGATCCGCACGCGGCCCGTAGCTTCGTGCCAGATTGCCGCCATGCCAATCGAACCGGTCGGCTCATTACCCACGCTGCCGGTCCAGTTTTCGAGCCAGACGCGCCGACGATCGTAGTCGATCGTGATGTTGAAATTCTTCAAGAAACCGTAGCCGATCGTCCCGTCACCCTCAGCCGAACTAGAAGGTAGGTCGATAATGCTCCAATAGCTCTCCGGAACCTTGACGCCGAAGATCGTCAAGTCGGTCATCTTCTTGTACCAACTGTCTACCGGGCCCGATGCCACCATCGCTTGCACCATGTAACGAGGAGTTTTATCACTCTTCCATTCGCCGATCCGCTCGAGGACATCGCGGTGAGTGGTCGCGTAGAATCCGTTGCCCGTGTCAAGCGCCAAGATCATCCGCTTACCGGAGGCGGTTTTGACTTCGGCTTCCACCGAGTTATGCCCGATCGGGAGCATCTTGAGAAGGAAAGTCTTGACGTTGTCCGGAGTTTTCTTTGTAATGTCGTAGCTCGGAGGGTGGAAGATGAATTTCTTGTTTTGGAAGCTGATCTCGGTGATCTCGTTCTTGATCACATCGAAGCCCATGATTCCGTCGCAGTGAGTGTTATAGGCAAAACTGAAATCGGCAGGCTGCATAACCGCCTCGTGCTCGCCGCTGATCTTCTTGGAACCGAGACTTACCGACTTCAACTTGACGGTCTCGGCTTGGAACTCTCCCACGAAATCGCGGAGGGTCATCTTGCCCGTGGCCTTTCCGAGAGAAATGTTGTTGTCGACGACGAAAGCCCCGCCGAACCCAGTGTCGAACATGAAGGACAACTTGCGGTCATTCAACGTGGCGTCGACGATGATCGCATTCTCACCGACGCGAAACGGCACTTCGACGCGCTCTTGCGTCAAGTTCAGGGCAATAAGGGCGGCTAACATTGGCATTGAACAGGCTCCATTATCCTACGTCCGGGATCCACATCGGTTGTCATTTTCTTCCGGCCGCGATGTAAAGTCCCATGACGACGCCGGGAAGACATCCGCTGGTTATGCAGCAGCACACCGCGAATGGGATCAGCCAGACCAGGCTCGTCCGCCGGTCCAAGATATCCATGATCATCCAAGTTAGCGAGGCAAAGGCCGTTAGGATGGAGAGGCCGATGACCACTACCGATCCCATTGCCGGCTGGATTTGTTGCTGAGGCTGCCGTCCGGCCAGCATGTCTTGGAACTGACCGGGAGCCATCAAGAAGGATATTCCGAAGAGAAAGATGGGAAGAATCGCAAGTCCGGCGCCGATCCAGATCCAAGCATTTCCCATTTTCTCGACAAGGGGAATGCTATGCACTTCTTCAGGGTCCGAATCATAACCCTCTCGATAATATGGGTCGGTATGGTCGCCCGTCGGTCGATATGGGGAATCGATCGGTTCGGCGTCTTCGGCGAAAACGTCCATGGGCTTAGCCGCCATCCCTAGCTCGATTTCGATCTTTCGACAGAGATCCTGAGCGGCCAAGTGCGAGCCGTCGAAGTCCACCGCCTTCCGAGCCGCCTCCAGAGCCGGCTGGGTCCGCCCGATGCCGTACAGGTGGACAGCAAGGTTGTAGTGCCCTTTTGTGGTCGTCGGCTGAATTCGGATGGCTTCGCGGAACGAATCCGTGGCGGCATCCGGTTGATTGGTTTGGGACTGTGCGATTCCACGAACGATGAGGCCTTCGTAGCTTTGGGGATCCAGCGTCAAGCACTGTTCGATCAGAGTCAGGGCCCTTTCAAATTGGCCCGTTTGAACGGCGCTGGTCGCTTGCTCCAAATAGGACTTGGCTTCTTCGTTCGGCATGACCCTGAAAGGATACGCGACGAAGCGCTCCAAAGATACGCCTAGACCCGTCCTCCATTCGGTATAGTCTCATATCGCACCCCAGCCAACTCAACAGGAAGGTAGGTGACTTTCAAATGAAGTCCAATCTCAAATCTCTCGCATTAACTGCGTTCAGCACACTCCTCATCAGCAGCGCCCTAATCGGTTGCGGCAACAAAGATGGCGGCACGACCACAACCGCGGGCACGACAACGACGTCAGGTGACGGCGGAAAGTCGGCCGGCGGCCTCAAGCTCGGTCTCGCGGCCAGCCTTAACGGCGCTCTCAAGCCGTGGGGCGAAGACAGCCAGAAAGGCGCCCGACTCGCAGTTGAAGAAATCAACGCGGCCGGCGGCGTCAAGGGCAAGATGATCGAACTGATCGAAGAGGACACCAAGTCCACTCCGGAAGACGGCAAGACCGCCGCGGAGCGCCTCATCGAAAAGGGTTCCATCGCCATCGTCGGCGAAGTCGCGTCGGGCATTACCGCCCAGATCGCGAATGCCGCGGAAGCCAAGAAGATCCCCGTCATCGCCGTTGGCGCGACCAAGACCGACCTGCCCGGTATCGGTGATTGGGTCGCTCGCGTCTGCTACGTGGACGATCTTCAAGGTCCGGTCATGGCCACTTTCGCCCGCGAAAAGGGACTCAAGAACGTTGCCCTCATCACGGACAACAAGCAGCCTTACTCTCAGTATCTGAGCAAGACGTTCAAGGACTCGTTCATCAAGCAAGGTGGCACGATCACCGGCGAAGAGTTCTATGAGTCGGGCATGACTCAGTTCGCGGCTCTTCTCGCGAATGTCAAGGCCAAGAACCCGGACGGTCTGTTCCTCAGCGGCTACTTCAACGAAGTAGGCCCCATCGTTCGCCAAGCAAAAGAAGCCGGCATCAATGCCATCTACATGGGCGGCGACGGCTGGGACAGCGCGGAGATCCTGACCTCGGGTGGCGATGCCATCCTCGGCGCGTTCTTCTGCAACCACTACAACAACCAGGAAAACCGACCCGAAGTGAAGGGCTTCCTCGATAAGTGGAAGGCCAAGTACGGCGGCGTTCCCGGAACGACCATGGGCGCACTCGGCTACGATGCTGTCAAGCTTGCGGCCGATGCCATGGGCCGCGCGAGCGATCCTTCCAACTCGGAAGAAGTTCGCAAGGCAATGCAAGAGACCGAAGGCTTTGCCGGTGTCTCTGGAATCATCACGCTCAAGGGCAAGGGTGGTAACCCGGACAAGCGAGCTCTCGTCGTCAAACTGACGAAGGACGGCCAAATCTTCGAGAAGGCCTACGAAGCCGCCGACGTCAAGAAGTAAGCATCCAGGGTTTCATCCCGGAGAGTTTCTGGCCGCCCAATGGGGTTTGGGCGGCCAGTTAAGGGGACAATGAGTCAGACAAGGAACGTCGGATTAATCGTTAGAAATTTGCTCATCGGCTTTTTCGTGCCGTTGATCGTAATTTTGCTTCTCGGCCTGTGGCTTGGTAAAGATCCAGGCCTCCTACCGCAGCAAATCGTCGGCGGTATCATGGCCGGCTCCATTTATGCCCTCGTGGCCCTCGGGTACACGATGGTTTACGGCGTTCTGAAGCTCATCAACTTCGCCCACGGTGAGATCTTCATGCTTGGCGCCTATGCGAGCTTGTTCGGCTCGTGGGCGCTGGGATACGGAGACAACAAGCTCGAAACATCGAGCCCAATGAATCTAGTCATCCTGCTCATCATCAGCATGGCGGCGTGTGGACTGATCGGCGTCATCGTCGAGTTCCTCGCGTATCGCCCGATGCGAAATCAGCCGCGCATTGCTTCGTTGATCACGGCCATCGGTTTGTCGCTCCTGTTTCAGTACGGCGGCGCCCTAATCCTGCCGCAATCGCCTCCCCCCAGCATCCGCGAGAAGGTCAATCCCTATCGCGGCACCGCTCTCATAAATGTGACCCAGCCCGAAGCGTCGCTCTTAACCGCCGAAAAGGCCGCCATCGATGCGAGATCCGCGGCGGATAATGCCTTTGAAGAGGCCCGGAAGAACAACGCCCCCAAGGATCAACTCGACGTCTTGGAGAAAGCGAAGATCGAGGCGAACTCCGCCTATGGCGACGCTCAGCGGAAGCTGGACAGTTCGGGAATCAAGATTCGTATCCCTCAGGGCCAGTTGATCATGTTCTTGACCACCATGGTCCTCATGGCGATCCTGACCTATCTGGTCATGTTTACATCGGTGGGCAGGGCTATGCGTGCGGTTTCGCACGACTTCGACTCCGCTTCGCTGATGGGAATCAATGTCGGGCGGGTTGTTACGTTTACATTTTTGATCGGCTCGATGCTGGCTGGAGCGGGAGCGATGATGAATGCTACGTTCTTGGGCACCGCGCTTACAACCCAGTTCGGCGTGCAGCCGGGCGTCAAGGCGTTCGTCGCCGCTGTTCTCGGTGGCATCGGCAATATTCCCGGCGCGGTCCTCGGCGGACTGCTCATGGGCGTGGCCGAGAACATGGTCGTTTGGTTAGGCTTCGGCCAATATAAGGATGCGATCGCCTTCGTCATTCTGATCATTGTCTTGCTCTTCCGTCCCGGAGGATTGCTCGGATCATCGAAGGTGGAGAAGGTCTAATGAAGTTCTGGGCCATTCGCATCGGTTCCATTGGCATCGCCCTCCTGGCGGTCTATCTCATCCACTCATGGGCCATAAAGTCGGAGAGCGAGTTGTTGATTCGGATGACGTTCCTCACCGCGCTCTACATCACGCTTTCGGTCAGTCTAAACCTCATAAACGGCATCACCGGGCAGTTCTCGATCGGACACGCCGCCTTCTACATGGTTGGGGCGTACGTTTCCGGGGCGTTAACCAATGCCTACATCAAGGATATGTCTTGGCCCGATCCTGTCAAGATGCTCGTCCTCATGATTTGCGGCGCGATCGGAGCCGGACTCGCCGGAATCATTGTGGGCCTTCCATCTTTGCGGCTCCGTGGGGACTACTTAGCCATTGTCACCTTGGGCTTTGGAGAAATTCTCCGCATCGTCGCGCAGAACACCGAGGCCATCGGCGGTTCCTACGGCATGAACGTCAAGGACAAGTTCAAGATGGTCTGGATGGTTTGGCTCCTCGCGATCGTCTGCATCGCGGTGTGTCGAAACCTCCTAAAGACTGCCCACGGACTTCCCTTCCTCTCCGTCCGAGAGGACGAGATCGCCAGTTCGGCCATGGGCGTCAACGTAACGAAGGTCAAGGTGACGGCATTCGTCATTGGATCGGCCTTTGCCGGCGCGGCGGGTGCGATGTATGCCAACTTCGACGGCTTCGTATCTCCGACCACGTTCCCGATGGAACTCAGCTTTACGATCCTCACTATGGTCGTGCTCGGTGGCACAGGTTCGATCACGGGTTCGGCCGTGGCCGGTGCGCTGCTCTATCTCCTTCCAGAGAAGCTCCGCGACATGCCGCCGATTAGCGGCTCGTCACTGATGGCGAGCGTGATCGCCCTGTTCATTGCGGTTGTGCTGGTCAAAAAGATAAGCGACCACTATCACGGGCCGAAACTAAAGAAGGCCGGTCTCTTTGTGGCTACTATCGTTGGCGCATGCATTCTCGAGTTCGTGCTCGCCTTGCTTCTCCAGAACATCAAGTCCCTTCACGACGCGAGCTTTGAAGCGGCCAAGCTGCGTATGGTCATGTTCGCAGGCACTCTGATTATCCTCATGCTCATTCGACCTCAGGGCATCCTAGCCCATCACGAATTCAGTTGGAGCCTGTTCAAAAAGGGCGATAAGGGTAAGCCGGCGGTGGCTGTATGAGTGGACTCCTCGAACTTCAGGAAGCCACGATCCAGTTTGGCGGCTTGATCGCCGTTAACAAGGTCACCTTTGATATTCAGACCGGCCAGCTCTTCGGGCTCATCGGTCCGAACGGCGCGGGCAAGACGACTTGTTTCAATCTGATCACCGGCGTGTACACGCCGACGAGCGGCTCTATCAAGTTCGAGGGCAAGGAGATTTCCGGCACTCCGGCGAACAAGATCGCTCGCAAAGGCATCGCCCGCACCTTTCAAAATATCCGCTTGTTCAAAGCGCTTTCGGTGCTCGAAAATGTTGTTGTCGGCGGATACTTGCGGCACCACACGGGCCTGCTGTCGGGCTTGGGATTGCTTCCCAGCGCCATCAAGGAAACGGAACACCTTCGAGACGAAGCGATGAAACTTCTGAAGGTGGTCGACCTCGACCACGTGGCCAACGTCCGATCCAACGATCTCTCCTACGGTATGCAACGGCGCCTGGAGATTGCCCGTGCAATGGCGACTCAGCCGAAGCTCCTCCTCCTCGACGAGCCCGCCGCCGGCATGAACCCCGGCGAAAAGGAAGATTTGATGCATACAGTCCGCCGTATCCGAGACGATCACGGCAAAACCGTTCTTGTTATCGAGCACGATATGAAGTTCGTTATGAACCTTTGTGAGCAAATCGTGGTTCTCGATCACGGTGAAGAGATTGCTTATGGACCGCCTTCCTCCATCAGAAATGACCCCAAGGTCATCGAAGCTTACTTAGGCGAAGCAGTTTAGGCTTTTCTTTCTTACACGCCTTTTATGAGAGGTTCGGTAGGCTCGCGAACGTGCGGGGCAAAGAAGTGCTCTTTAAGATATGGCTTGCGCCTCGGTGGTCGCATTACGCGGTAACTCTTGCCGCCGTCATCTGTTGCACGATTATCCGTATTCTGCTCGCGCCGGTCCTAGGTGATAGCATCCAGTTGGTCTGGTTCACGATCCCCGTGGGGATCGCCTGCTTCATCGGGGGCCTTGCACCCGGAATGCTTGGCATCACCCTCTCGATGCTGATCGGAGTTAACATGTTTGTCATCGGCTCGAATCAGTGGCGTGTGAACCCCACGATGTCGATGGTTGCGGTGGGATCTTTTGGGGCGATCTGGCTCTTTATCTGCTTTGTCTGCGACATCATGCGAAACACGGCCATTGGTTTTCGGCACGTGGCGCGCGAGCGTGATCAATCGGAGAATCGCTTTGTTAGCATCCTTTCGGGCATCTCCGATGGCTTTTGCGCCGTGAGTCGAGACTTCGAAGTGCTGCACACCAATCGTGCATTCCGCGATTTGCTTGGACTCCAGGAAGACGTCAACGGCACGTCCCTATGGTCCCTCCTCAGCGAGAAATCGCATCCCGCGATTCGAAGTCAGCTCGATACGGCGCTCGCCACCGGCAAGCCCGTGCTCTTCGATGACCAGATCACAACGGACGATCGCTTCTTTCACATTCGAGGATTTCCCAATAACCAGGGTCTCTTCGTCTATGTCCAAGACATCACCGCCCGCCGCGATCTCGAGGTGCGCCGAGAGGAACTGTTGAACGAAGAACGCCGGGCCAGAAGTGAGGCTGAAGAGGCCAACCGCCTGAAGGACGAGTTTGTCGCCACAGTCTCCCACGAACTTCGCACGCCTCTGACCACGATTCTCGGCTGGTCCGAGCTTCTCGGGCGCAAGGCTCAAGACAATCCAGAGTACGGCGAGGGACTGGCCATCATCGAGCGCAGCACCCGCCTCCAGGCTCAGCTTATTGAAGACCTTCTCGACGTTAGTCGGCTGACGACCGGAAAGCTTCGCCTCGACTTGGAAATCATGGACCTTGCCGAGGTCGTCTCCGACGCTGTAAAGTCTGCCCGGTCGGCGTCCGCGCTGAAGCACATTCAGATCGTCTCGAAGCTGGGCTCGGACGAAGTTTTCGTAAAAGGCGATGCTTCCCGCCTCGGGCAGGTCGTATCGAATCTCATTTCGAACGCTCTGAAGTTCTCGCCCGAAAACCAGGAAGTCACGGTCGAACTATCTTCTACGGAGACGACCGCTACCATCACCGTCAAGGATCGTGGCATCGGGATCGACCCCGAGATCATGCCGATTATCTTTGATCGCTTCCGTCAAGCAAACGCCTCAATCACTCGCAAACACGGCGGACTCGGCCTCGGGCTCGCCATCGTCAAGCAGATCACGGAATTGCACGGGGGCGAGGTCCTCGTTGAGAGCGAGGGCTTGGGCAAAGGCAGCACCTTCCGGATCGTCTTACCGCGGACGAAGCTAACCCTTCCCATCGGGCTGCCGGAGCCCCAAGGAAGTCTCGCCAAAATCGAGGGGCTAAACATCCTGGTCGTTGACGACGATGAGGCAACGCGCACTCTGTTGACGGTTCTGCTGACCGATTCTGGTGCCCACGTCACTTCCGCCCAAAACGCGATCGACGCGCTTCGAGAGTTGGATGAGAATCCGCCCGAAATTATCCTCAGCGATATCGGCATGCCGGATATGGACGGATATGAGTTCATGAAAACCGTGCGGGACCGGGGGCTGAGAGTTCCAAGCATTGCGTTGACGGCGTTCTCCCGCGAGGAGGACCGCGTGCGAGCCCTCGACTCCGGATTCCAAGAGCATATGGCAAAGCCGATCGATGTCGATCGGCTTTTGAGCACCATTCTGAAGCTGTCGGAAGCGGCTACGCGGTGAGCCGGTAGCCAACCCGCGGCTCTGTCAAGAGCAAGCGCGGATTCTCGGGATCGGCTTCGAGCTTCTTGCGGAGATAGCCCATATACACGCGCAGGTACTGCGCTTCCTCGGTGTACTCTTCGCCCCAAACCTCGGTGAGCAACTGGCGGTGGGTAACAACCTTGCCGGCATGCTTTGCGAGGGTGAGTAGAATCTTGAACTCGATCGGTGTCAGCCGAACACGCTCTCCGCGCGCATACACTTCTCGCGCAGCACGATCGATCTTGATGTCTCCGGCTTCGAAAATCGCTTCGGCCGTCGTTCCACCCGCGGCTTGGGCATGGCGCAGAGCTACCTTCATGCGGGCGAAGAGCTCGGCTACGCCGAAAGGCTTGGTGACATAGTCATCCGCCCCAGCTTCAAGCGCTTCAACCTTTTGGTCTTCCCCACCCTCGCCGCTAACGATGAGGATCGGAGTGGAGGTCCAGCCGCGCACCGTGCGGATCACGTGGAGGCCACCAACGTCTGGCAGGCCGAGGTCCAGAAGAATAAGGTCCGGCCGTTTCTTTGCGGCCATATCAATGCCCTCGGCGGCGCTCTCCGCTTCGATGAGTTTGTATTCCGTACCTTCGAAGGCGGCCTTCATGAGGCGTCGAATGGCGATGTCGTCTTCAATGGCGAGAACCGTGACGGGAACTGAGAAGTCGTTTTCCAAAGTGTTATCGGCCTCCGAGTGGCGTTGTCCCTGAACTCATCTTATTGCAATCTTACGCATTGACCGATGCGTTTCATGCCCGGTTGACATGCCCTTCCGTTTGGTTAAGCACGTCACCGCAAAAATAGGGCGGCGTGGAGACTATACCTATGAAAACGCCCCTTTTGGGAATCTTGCTCACAGCCAGCCTGATTGCCTGTTTTGGATGCCAGAACACGGCGGATGGTCTCCAGCAAGACGCGGAGATCAATCGACAAAAGGCAACTCAAGCCAGCGAGAATGCAGGTTCAAAATTGAAGGAAACCGGCGCAGATGTTTCCGCCGCCGTAACACTCACTCCGGCCATCAAGTCGGCCCTCGGCAAGGATGTAGACCTTAAACCATACGTCGACAACATCGACGTCGACTCAACAGAGGAGAAAGTCTCCCTCAATGGTTTCGTCCCGTCGGCCAGCGCAAAGCTTAAGGCCGAGGATATTGCGGTCGCCGTGATGACCGAAAGAAAGGCCAAGCAAAAGCTGGTCAACAACCTGGAGATTAAGAAGTGATGACGTGCTTCGCCCCTAACCAACTCACCTTTTTTGCCCCCTGCGACCTTGCAAGAGTTCCTTGCACGGGAGCTCACCAAGCGCTTGTGCTGATGCGAAAACTCGCTCTGCGCCTGCCCATTCTGAGGGAGTTCAACCCCTTTATCTAAACAACACAACCTAAGGAGAACCTAGATGCAACAGACTATTCACGCTTCCTACTCGAATCCCGACAATGCCGCCAAGGCTGTCGCCGCCCTCATGGACCACGGCGTCCCGAGCACCGATATTTCGGTATTCATCAAGAATCGCCCCGCCCATTGGGACGACGACAAGACCCTCGACGGCAACGATGTCGTGAAGACTGCGGAGCAGGGCTTAACCACGACGACGGGCGAAGACGCCGCCGCCGGTGGCCTTAAGGGCGCCGGAGTGGGCCTCGGCGTAGGCATCCTCGCCGCTCTCGCTGCGGTTACGATCCCCGGTTTCGGTCTCGTCCTCGGTGGCGGCGCCCTGGCAACCGCTCTGGCGGCCGCCGCGGCAACTACCGCAGCCGGCGCGATCGCAGGCGGTGCCTATGGCTTCCTGGCTGACCAGGGTGTCAACGAGGACCAGGTCACGCGAATCTCAGACACAGTCGACGCTGGTGGCGCTCTCGTAAGCGTATCCGTCCCGACGGCAAAGTTGACCCACGAAGAAGTGGAGGCAATCTTGGCCAAG
>JBKJIP010000295.1:0-3559 GCA_046598515.1 Fimbriimonadaceae bacterium
GCCAGAACGATCCGGCCCGATTGAAACTTCAACTTCCTCATAAATCTCTCCTGATTGAAGAGATTATAGGGAAGTCACCGTCACAGGAACGTCACAGGCTCAACGAGCATCCAGAGCATACAGATAGCAGTGCGCTTCGTTCGCCGCCGTGTATGGGCCTGCCGTGCCGAAGTACACCGTCTGTCCGCCGTTCCCAAAGATCATTCGATGCCAGACGGTGATCGTCATCCCGTTGTCGATGGGCAATGGCTGACTCCAAAGCTGGTTCAGGTTCTTGTCATAGCCCTGAATCACACTCGCAACTCCAAAGTTTGGCTGGCGCTCAAGGACGATCAGATTGCCGTCTGGCCGAATAACTTGGTCGGAAAGCAAACCACCCAAAATGTTCGTAGACAGAACTTGTCCCGTCGGCGAGAGGACATGAAGTCGAGCGTTGTTCGTTAGGAAGTATGTTCGGCCGTCCGCCGCCACCGTAGCTTCCCCTTGGGGCTGGCCGAATTGGTTCAGGTTCTGACTCCAAACCGCGCTGCCTTGCGGGGTCCACTGCTCGATAGACGAAGGCCGGAAGAGCACAACACCGCCGTTAGGAGCGACACCCGGCATGATCCCGACACCATCATCGACTCGCCAGCGCAGGCCACCCCCTTGGAAAATGGCATTCAGACCGCCGAGGGCGGGTCCGCCCGTCGAACTGTAGTCCGACCAGAAATAGGCGTTTCCGCCACCAAATTTCACTTCCTGCGGGGTCCAACCTCCCCCGCGACGATAAAAGATGCCGCCGCTCCAGAGCTTCTGTCCTGAAGTGTTCAAGACGAAGGCTCCGATGACGTCGTTGGACCACCGGCTGTCGTCTGCGGCGTAAATCTTCCCATCGGGGCCGACGCTCGGGCCGCACAGAAGGGGAGTGTTGATGGCGAAAACCCAAAGCCTGGCTCCCGTTGCGGCGGAAAGTGCCTGGACGCCGCCCCCGCCGCCGACAACCACATTGCCGTCGGGCATCACGTCGATCGTGCCCGCCGCGTTCGCATTGACCACCCACTTGATCCCGCCGGAAGGGGTCACCGCGTAAACGTTGCCAAAGTTGCCCAGCGCGTAGATAGTCCCGTCGGGTCCGATCGCGGGACGAGTGCTCACATATTGGTCGGCGAGCTTCACGCGCCAAGAAAGCCGGCCGGATGCCGCCTCTTGCGGAAGGATGTTTACCGCGGCGGCGATTCGGCCGGAGGCAGCTCCGCTCTTGGGGAGGACTTGGACTAACTGGCTCCCGAGCGGGGCACCGGAGGGCACGTAGCACTCGATGAGATCGTTGGACCATCGTGCCACGGGAAAGACTTGCGCGCCGAGTCGCACTTGGCCACCTGTGCCAAAGCCCGCGCCCCTGATTCTGAGAAGCCCCGAGCGAGTCGGCGAAGTGGGCTCGAAGACGACCGCATTGGCCGTTGCCAAGAGCGCAAAAGACGAAAGAAGAGTAGCGGAGAGCCTGTTCACAATCCCAGGAACGACCAGCAAACGTGTTTGATACAGACATCTCAAAAACCAAACGCAAAACGGCCCCGATCAATCGAATCGGGGCCGTTTTGTTAGGTCTTAAAGGGCGGCTTTGAGTTCAGCGGCGAAGTTGTCGATCTGCTCCTTCGTGCGCGTCTCCGTGACGGCGACGAGGAGGCAGTTGGACAGCTCATCGTAGTACGTGCCCAGGGGCAGACCGGCGAGGATGCCCTTCTCGAGAAGCGCGTCCCGTACGGCAGCCGGATCCTTCGGCAGCTCCAGCACGAACTCGCAGAAGACCTTTCGGTTCGGGAAGCGAACCTTCGCTCCCGCTTCTGTGAGCTTCTGGATCGCGAACTGCGTGTTGCGAACCGATGTCTCTGCGACCTGCTTCATGCCGTTCTTGCCGAGAGCGGACATGTAGACCGTTGCCGCCAGCGCCATGAGCGCTTCGTTCGTACAGATGTTCGACGTCGCCTTCTCTCGGCGAATGTCCTGTTCGCGGGTGCGTAGCGTCATCACGAATCCGGGATTACCATCGTGATCGATTGTTCGACCGACGATGCGGCCCGGAATCCGGCGCACATGCTCCATCTTGCAGGCGAAGAGACCGACGTATGGACCGCCATAGCCCATCGCCACGCCGAGAGGCTGCCCTTCGCCGACAACGATGTCGGCATCGTATTCGCCCGGCGGCTTCAAAAGCGCGCAGGCCGTAGGATCGGCGACGACGATGAAGAGGCCACCCGCGGCGCGAACCGTATCCCGTGCCTTGGCCAGGTCTTCGATCGTGCCGAAGAAGTTCGGATACTGAACGATCAAACAGGCCGTATCCGCATCGACTGCGCTGTAATCGACCGTCTCGCCATCCACCGTGTCGATGGTGACGATGTCCAGATCGACAGACCAGCAGTAGGTTTCGAGAACCTGCCGGTAGTGCGGATGCACACCGCGGCTGATAGCAATTTTCTGGCGACCGTTCACGCCGTGGGCCATGATCGCGGCTTCGGCCATGGAGGTCGCGCCGTCGTACATCGACGCATTCGCGAGGTCCATGCCATAAAGCTCGGCAATCATGGATTGGAACTCGTAGATCGTCTGAAGATAACCTTGGCTGAGTTCGGGCTGGTACGGCGTGTACGCCGTCAAGAATTCGCCACGCGAGATGACCGCGCCGACCGAAGCCGGGATGTACCGATCGTAAACACCCGCGCCGAGGAAGCAGACATGATCGACGAGGTTGACGTTCCGCGAGGCCAACTCAGCGAGATGTCGGAAAAGCTGATCCTCATCGAGGGCCTTCGGGATGTCGAGTTGTCCTTTAACGCGCAGATTCTCGGGAATCTCCCGGAAGAGTTCGTCGATGGAGCTGACGCCAATCGTCGCGAGCATTTCGCGTTCATCGGCCGGAGTGTGCGGAACGTAGGGCACGGCTTAGTAGCTCGCCTCGTAGGCCGCCGCATCCAAAAGATCGTCCGCACCGCCGCTCATGCGAATCTTGACCATCCATCCGCCGCCGTAGGGATCGGTATTCACGAGTTCGCTCTGGGCGCCGAGCGCACCATTGGTCTCGATAACTTCGCCCGCGATGGGGGAATAGACGTCGGAGACGGTCTTCACGCTCTCGACAGAGCCGAAAGAATCGCCCTTGCCGAGCACACGCCCAGGGGCGGGAAGCTCGACATAAACGATGTCGCCAAGTTCGGACTGCGCATGATCGGTAATACCGATCGTCGCCGTATCGCCTTCGATTCGGACCCACTCATGAGTGGGTGTGTACTTGAGATCGCCGGGAACGCTCACAGCCTGAAATTTACCTTTTCGGAGGGAAACTGGGTCTTGTGGGGCGAATGGGTCCTATGGGTCCTATGAGTCCCATTTGACCCATTCGACCCCTAAGGCCCCTTCGACCCCTCACCGAGCAACCGTAGGCACTCCACCCACCGCTCCGACCGCGAAGTAGTGGTCGTCCTTTTTGATCTTCTCGATCTTGGCCGTGTTCACTTCGCCAACTTCCCGCGAGCCTTCCCACTTCGCTGAAGCCGTATCGCGCCAATAAACCACGTACTTC
>JBKJIP010000151.1:0-4050 GCA_046598515.1 Fimbriimonadaceae bacterium
ACTACGATCCGAACAACCTCTCACTACCGACCACGCAGGGCTTCTACTACTGGCCGGTTCTGATGCTGCCCTACACCAAGTCCGAGGCCATTTTCCTATGCCCGTCCGACCGCGACGACGATCCGGTTCTCGCCGATTCCCAGGGCCGCGGCCGATTCAACCCGGCGAACACGCTGCACCACTACATCATGGGTGCCAACCCAAGCTATGGTCTGAACTATCGCTATCTTAACGATCAGATCATGACCCCCGACCCGAACGGCGGTAACCCCACCCCGTTCCACTATGTCGGCAAGAACGCCAGCGCCATCGCCATGCCCGCCACCACCGTCTTCTCCGGCGAAGCCACGATGAAGGACAAGGCCCGACCGGGCGGCGGCACCATCACCTCCACGATCGGTTACTCGAGAATCGAGCCGCCGAGCCGTTGGGTCGGCGTTCGCCCTGACGCCCGCGCCACCGGCCAGCTCTGGCCCCGATTCCACCCCAACCTCGTCAACATCGCTTGGTTCGATGGACACGCGAAAGCAACGTCCCTCGATCAGCTCAAGACCGCCAACGATAAGTTCTGGGCAGGACGCGACGAGTAAAGCACCCTGAGTGGGTGTAGATTACAGGGTTTAGGCCGGGGTGGCAACGTACCCCGGCCACTCCACTCTTACGAGTTTCAGTAGGCAGGACTGGTGGGCACGACACACGAGGGCGTGTGTCGTGAACAAGCCGCGGGCCACCACTACCGAGGCGCACTGTTCACACCATACGCCCTCGTATGGTGTGCCGACCAGCTACCAATCGGGGTCGGCTTCCGGATGGTCCCAAGCACGACTGGTAGGCACGACACACGAGGGCGTGTATCGTGAACAAGCCCGGGGGCTACCACTACCGAGGCGCACTGTTCACACCATACGCCCTCGTATGGTGTGCAGACCAGCTACCGATCGGGGACGGTTTTTTCTTTGCCCGCGAAACTGGAATGCGAGCCATGCGTCGAATGGGTGATGCGTCTTTGGTACTTCCCATTCCTAATCCTCGCGCCCCTCGCAGTGGTCGCCGCGCAACAGCGAGAAATCGTCGTGCCCGCCACCGGCGAATACAAGACTCAGCGGGGGAAGGTGAAGCTTCTCGGCGTGTGCCGATTTATGGAAACCGACGCCATCTGCTGGGACGCCGCGGGCAAGCCCGATCAACGGCTCTCGAGCGAGGTCCTCGATTCATACAAAAAGGGGAGACTCTCGGCCAAGGTCCACTACGGGAGGAAGTCACGGTTCTTGGTTTTCCAGATGCCGAACGAACGGTCGGATGGTTTTAGCGATACAGAAAGCTTTAGGTTTACGGAGGAGAATTTTGATCGCCTCTCCTACTCGTCACCCGAAAAACCAGTTGGCCTGATCGAGCGAAGCACCCGACTTGAGACCAAGTTCTGTGACGTCCTCGCAAGCCACTCTAGGCCCATGAGTCCAAGCGAGCGGTTTCCGGTGCGCGAAGGGACAAAGTTCAAATTTGGAGGTCTCACCTACAGCATCGTAAAAGTAGGAAAGCGAGAGGACTCCCTTGAAGGTCGGCCCGGACCGAGTTGGACGATCGCTTGTCGCGTTGAAGGCTCGCCCCAACTCGCCCGATACATGGGCTTCTCGGTTGTCGGTCAAGACGGGAGCGTGGTTCGAAGGGTCGATCCGAATGGGAATCCTATCATCGCTGCGCCAAATCGCCGAGGATACGTAACCTCCGGCCAGCCCGATCCCAGTGTCCTAGATGCGTATCTGATTACGGGAGGACTAAGCGGCCCCGAAACGCTGCTTACCACCAATATTGATCCCGCCAAGATTAAAGAGGCCTTTGCAACCGGTTCTGAATCGACGCGGGTCCGGTTCACCGAGATTCCATTGGAGCCGAAATGAGGGTGTTCACCGGCTTCCTTCTTGCCGCCGCCACCCTTCTCGGAGTTAGTCAGACCAAGCCGAAAGAGACTGTCGTCAAGGAGTTCTATAAGTCAGAGGCAGGCTCGATCCGACTCCTGGGCGTATGCTCGCCAGAAGACGGAGGATACTGTTGGAGAGCGAATGGGAAGCCAAATCTAGCCTTGACCAAGACCTTTCGCAAGGCTTACGCGGATTCAGCCGCTCCTTTTCACTATGGCAAGAAAACCAGAATCGCCATCTTTGACATTAATCGAGGGGCCAAGAATTCAGGTGCCCAAATTTATCCCAGATTTCGCTTCTACCCTTACTACTTGGACTGGCCTGAAGTCGTCGTTGCCGGGCGCCACACTGAACCCGTTGAGATTCAAGCGCCGTTTAGTCAGAAGACAACTAGCCTGGGGTTTGGAGTGGGACGCGAAGGAACGCCTAGCGAGATCGTGCCACTTCGAACGGGCGCTTCCACGGTTTACAAAGGAGTCCACATCAAGATCGCCGGCTTCTATTCGGGAGGGACCGAAAACTGGGCTAGCCGCAGCACGGTTGTTTTGGTGACCTCCTCTCCAATGACCGGGTTCGATTACAAATGGGCTTTCATCGATCGCTTCGGCCGAGAGATAGAGTTTGTGGATGATGCGGGTAAGAGCGTTTCGGGAGCCGAGGGAACAACTCTGGACCCATTCTTGTTGGCGATTCGCGCCGTTCCCCAGAACGCTTACATTACGCAGGCGCCGAGCGTAATTCCCGAAGAACTGACTCTTCATTCTCAAGTGGATATCTCAGAGATTGCAGGGCTGAGATTCACGCGCGTGGCAAACGAGTCGATCACCTTCAAAGACATCCCCCTGGAGCCGTCGAAGTGAACGTCCTCTTGCTCGGCATGCTCGTGCAGAGTGAAATGCATCGGTTTGAACGCGCTGGCGAAATCGTCGAGCTAGTTGGCGTTTCGCGCGTAACTGAGCGCGAGTTCTCCACCTGGGATCGCCACGGTCAGCCCGATGCCAAGCTGCATGAACTGGTCCGGCCGTGGCTCACGGGCGATTTTGCAGGTCGATTGCCCCGCTACGCCAACAAGAAATCTCGCTTCGCCATCTTCCGCGCCGTAAGCCCCGATCGAGGCGTCTTCCCCGGTTACTTTGGCTCAGGCATAACATGGGATCTTTCGGCATCCGGTGCTAGTGGGCAATACCTTGCCGCAGTAGTCACCGCCCCACCCCATGCAAAGACCGGACAGGCGGTGATGACCCTCTCAAAGGATGCCGCCTTCAGCGAACCGGCGCGCGTGGAAGTGGGACAAGCTTTCCGGTATCTGGGCCGGAGATACAAAGTCATCTCCCGAACTTCAAAGCCACCCGAAGCAAAATTTCCAGCGGCGCGAACGAAAGCTGATAAGACCTGGACCATAACCCTAGCCGTCGATCCGCCTTTCACCCCCAAGGACGGGCCCCTGCGATGGAGGGCTCTCGATCTCGATGGGCTCTACGTTCGAGTCGTGAACGAAAATGGGGCACCAATCTTCGCCCCCGCCAACATTCCGGTCGACGGTTACCAGCCTGGTTACCCAACCATCAAGATGCCCGAGGGTCAGACTTACGCCGGCATTTTTCAAACCCCCTTGAGGCCCAAAAGCCCCGGCACGATCCAGCTCACCATGAACATCGACCCGAACCGGATTTCGGGCATCACGGTGCAAGGGACGGTGGAGGAGAGGGTGACCTTTCGGCCAATCCCTCTCGAACCTAAGTCCAAAAACTAGTCCGTCTTGTCGTCGACTTCGGCGTCGGGGCCGTTCGTTTTTACCGACTCGATACCGTTGTCGCGAGCGGCTTCGGACGAATACATTTCGCTGGAACCGATGATCTGACCGTTGCCCGCCTTCAAGTTGAAGTAGGGCGAGCCATTAGAAGCCGTCTTGCGATCGTAGCGATCGTCGTCGCCCGAGTTCTTCTTAACCGACTCGATACCGTTCTCCGCCGCGGCTTTGGATTCGTAAATCTCGCTGCTGAGGATCACTTGGCCGTTTCCGGCCTTGAGGTTGAACTTGAACTTGCCGTTTGCGGCCGAAAGGAGCTCGAATTTGCCTGCCATGGCTTCATTCTAACCGCTACGGCCAAGTCGGCGCGAGTCCTGATTT
>JBKJIP010000426.1:0-4986 GCA_046598515.1 Fimbriimonadaceae bacterium
TCGAAAACCGGCATGGTCCGCCCGAAAAGCACTTCGTGCCGATCACTGGTTGCGTGGTATCCGCCATTCGGATCGGCGAACCGGGCGACGGTTTCCAGTGTCAGCCGGTCGGCCGCACCCTTCCACTCCGGGTCGTGCTTGGCCAGGCAGTGGCATGCATAGGCCATGGCCGCATAGTCCTCGAGGAACGCTTCATCTTCCGCTCCTACGATTCTCGGCAAAGGATCATGCTCTAAGATTTTGCCGGCCGCTTTCTTGGCCGCATCGAGATACTCCGGATTCGCCTTTGAAGCTCGCGCAAGTCCGGCGATGGCGAGCCCATTCCAACCGGTGATCACTTTATCGTCCAATCCCGGCCGAGTCCTGGTCTCCCTTTTCTCTCTCAGTTTCAGAAGCTCTTCCGCGAAAGCTGGCGTCGTCCCATCTGCATAGAGCACGTTAGCCCCGGTTATCTGCCCGGTTGCTTCGTCATGAAAGTTGCCGGCGAGACGGATATCGAAAGCGTCGGCGAATACCTCGCCCACCAAGTCGACGACTTCACGGTAGGTCCAAACGTAAAACTTCCCTTCCTCCCCCTCGGAGTCGGCGTCCAGAGCACTCATAAAGAGGCCGTCCTCATTCTTCATCTCACGGAAGAGCCAGTCGGCGATATCTTTTGGATCGGCCATTACCGCAAGGAGAAGCGCGTTGTCATAAAGCATCTTCTCGAAATGCGGAAGTCGCCACTCGCCATCGGTCGAGTATCGGTGATAGCCTCCGCCCACATGGTCGTGAATCCCGCCCCACCGCATATGGTCCAGAGTGATTTGAGCCATCTTCCGAGCGCGATCCCCACGTTCGTCGGCATTTTTCGAAGCGTAGTGAAGAAGGAATTCGAGAGCCGAGTGAGGTGGAAACTTCGGTGCTCCACCGAACCCGCCGTGAGCTTCGTCGAAATCCGCCCAAAGGGCGTCGATCGCATCGTCGATGAGATCTGCCCCCGGCCGGGCCAAAGGGGCGTCTTGACCAAGATAATCGGCTAGGGCCGACGTGAACTCGTGTGCCGTGTGCTCGAATTCGAGACGCGCCTCCGACCAACCGCGGCCAACCTGGGTCACGATCGTCCGAAACCCCGGATACTCCCCTCGATCGTCCTTTGGAAAGTACGTCCCGGCGAAGAACGGCTTTTTGTCGGGAGTCAAGAACACCGTCATCGGCCACCCACCGCGACCGCTGCTGAGCTGGACCGCCGTCATGTAAGTCTCATCCACATCCGGACGCTCTTCCCGGTCCACCTTGATGTTGATGCAGTGCTCATTTAAGAGCGCCGCCACGGAGGGATCCTCGAACGACTCGTGGGCCATCACATGGCACCAATGGCACGCTGAATAGCCGATGCTAAGGAAGATCGGCTTGTCCTCCGCCTTGGCTTTAGCGAACGCCTCATCGCCCCACGGATACCAGTCCACCGGGTTGTCCTGATGCTGGCGGAGATAAGGAGATCGAGAGTCGGCAAGCCGATTCGGCATGTCTCAGTGTGACAGCTTCGGGTTTCCTCGCCGACTCAGTCTCTGTTCCGGTCAACCCAATTGTGGGATGCGGGGGTTCGTACCGCGTCATTCCCAACGCTAGGAAAGGCGCAATACAAACCCCCACGCCCCACAATTGGCTCGGGAACCCGGACCGACGAGATCGCGGCCCGCCAAAGCGCTCGAGCGAAGCAAGAGCAACGACCCCGGTAGCGGGTCGCAGATTTGTAGCCCGGGGTCGAAGACCCCGGGTAAGGAGCGCCAACCCCAATCCAGCGAAGCTGGAATCCGCGCGGAGGCGTGCGATAGCACCCGGAGGCGGATTCCAGCTTCGCGCCGATCGTGCCCACCAGCCCCCTGACTAGGATGGGAAGCAAGAAGTGATGGAAATCCGTCACTTCGGAGCATGTGGGATGCGGGGGTTCGTACCGCGTAATGCCCAACGCAAGGAAAGGCGCGGTACGAACCCCCACGCCCCACAATGGCCGTTTGGAACACTACGAAGAAAGCTCCCACAGGAAGAGGCTAGTAAAGGAAAAGCCCCTCTCCACAAAAAGTGGAGAGGGGCCAACAAATCACCGCCGATTAATGGTGGTGATGATCGTGGCCGTGGCCGTGATCTTCCTGCTGCGGAATCTCGGCGACGAGCGCCTCGGTCGTGAGCAGCAGACCGGCGATGGAGCCGGCATTCTGGAGAGCTTGGCGAACGACCTTGGTCGGGTCGACGACGCCGGCCTTCAACAGGTCCTCGAAGACGAGCGTGGCGGCGTTGAAGCCCTTGCCCGAAGTCTTGACTTCCTGCACGACGACGGAGCCTTCGGCACCGGCGTTCTCGGCGATGGTGCGGAGCGGAGCTTCGATCGCCTTACGAACGATGTTCACACCGATCTTCTCGTCACCTTCCAGGTTCAGCTTGTCGAGAGCCTTGGCCGCCTTGATGAGAGCCGTGCCGCCGCCGGCGACGATGCCCTCTTCCAAAGCGGCGCGAGTCGCGGCGAGCGCGTCCTCGACGCGGGCCTTCTTCTCTTTAAGTGCCGTCTCGGTTGCCGCGCCAATCTTGAGAACGGCCACGCCGCCGCTCAGCTTGGCTTGGCGCTCTTGGAGCTTCTCCTTGTCGTAGCTGCTGTCGGTAGTCTCGATCTGGCGGCGAATCTGATTCAACCGACCTTCGATCGCGCTCTTCTGGCCGCGGCCACCGACGATGGTGGTGTTCTCCTTGGTGATGACGATGCGCGTACAGGAGCCGAGCTGCTCCGGACCGACATTCTCGAGGCTCAGACCGAGGTCTTCGCTGATGAACTGGCCGCCGGTGAGAATAGCCATATCCTCGAGCATGGCCTTGCGGCGATCGCCGAAGCCGGGAGCCTTAACGGCGGCAACCTGGAGACCGGCGCGGATGCGGTTCAGAACGAGCGTCGCAAGACACTCATTCTCAACATCCTCGGCAATGATGATGAACGGGCGGCCCATACGGACAACCTTCTCGAGCATCGGAATGAGGTCCTGAACGTTGCCGATCTTCTTCTCATAGAAAAGGATCATCGGCTCTTCGTAGATGGTCTCCATGCGAGTTGGGTCCGTTACGAAGTAGGGCGAGAGGTAGCCCTTGTCGAACTGAAGACCTTCGACGGTGTCGTAGGTGGTCTCCGTCGACTTGCTCTCTTCGACGGTAACGACGCCGTCTTTTCCGACCTTGTCGATAACGGTCGAAACGAGGTCACCGAGCTCGGCATCGTTGGCCGAGATGGTAGCAACCTGCTGGATGGCGGCCTTGCCCTTGATCGGCTTGGACTGCTTCGCAAGATCCTCGACGATAGCGGCCACAGCCTTCTCGACGCCCATCTTGATCAAAGTGGCGTTGCTGCCCGCGGCGACGTTGCGAATGCCTTCCTTGAAGATGGCCTGCGCGAGGACCGTCGCGGTGGTCGTCCCATCGCCGGCGGTGTCGTTCGTCTTGCTGCTGACTTCGCGGATGAGCTGAGCGCCCATATTCTCAAAGCGGTTCTCCACCTCGATTTCCTTCGCGATCGTCACGCCGTCGTTGATAACGGTGGGGCTGCCGAACTTCTTCTCGAGAACGACATTGCGACCTCTTGGGCCGAGCGTGACTTTAACAGCGTTAGCCAGCTTATCAACGCCAGCTTCAAGGCACTTTCTGGCTTCGTCGGTGAACTTAATTTCCTTGGCGGCCATTTACTTCTTTGCTCCTACTTTTTCTTTCTTCGCCGGGGCCGGCGCGGCGGACTCGCCGACGACAGCGAGGATGTCTTCGGCGCGGAGGATGATGTAGTCCTTGCCTTCGACGGTCACTTCGGTGCCGGCGTACTTGCCGTAGATGATGGTGTCGCCTTCGTTAACGTCGACCGGGGCGAGGGCGCCGCTGTCGAGTCGCTTGCCGGGTCCAACGGCGAGCACGGTGCCGCGGAGAGGCTTCTCTTGAGCGGCGTCGGGGAGGATGATGCCGCCGGAGGTTCTTTCTTCCTTCGCAGCAGCCTCGACGATAATGCGATCGTGAAGCGGTTTGAGTTTCATATTTCCAGTTCCAAGTCCGCTCAAAGCCGATTCTGGCCGGCGGAGTATTGGCAGTTTACCCGCCCGAGTGCTAAAAATAGCACTCGGGCAGGCGAAGTGCCAACACATTTTGGACCCCACTTACTTCTCTTCTCGGTAACTGTCCGCGAGTCGGCCGAGGCGATTGTCCCAAGCGGATGCGATCCGATTGATCCACGCCACCGAACTCCGAAACTCCTCGACGTCCAGTTCGCGCATGACGACGCGACCTTGGCGGATTGAACGGACCAGACCCGAGGATTCGAGGATGTCCAGATGCCGGGAAGCCCCTTGCCGTGACATGCCAAGGTCCTCGAGCAAGTCCCCTGTCGCCAGGGGCCCTTTCCGAGACAGGCGCTCCAGCATCTCCCGACGCGTCGGGTCCGCCAAAGCCGCGAATACCGCGTCGATCAAGCCGCGTATCCCTTGGGGAGCTTGGCCAGCTCTTCGTCCCATCCCGCGTTGTTCTGCTCGAGCGCGTAGTTCCGTCGATCTTCGGGGATCGCCGCGAAGCCGTCTTCGACGAGTTTCACCCGCGTGCCTTCGTCGCAAGGCTCGAGGGTGAAGCGGACCGTGGTCAGCTCACTTCTCGGGCGGGCATCCAGCATCAGAGCGTCTCCGGGGTGCCACTGGTAGGCAAGAGATTGACCTTCGATGTAGTCGACCAGAAGGGCCTCACACCGGTGCTCGCCCCAAACAAGGAAGAAGGAGTTTCCGACTTCAAAGGACCCCTCGATCTTCTCCGGAAACCAAGAAGAGAGCGCCTCAGGAGTGGCAAACGATCGCCGCCAAACTTCGGCCGGCTGCGCAGGCAGTGTCAATTCACGTTCAATCGAGTCGATATGCAACATTTCAGTTGCATATTACCAGAAGATTTGTGGATGGTTGTCAGTAAATCGTAAATCGTAAATCGACGGGCGGCTTCGCC
>JBKJIP010000082.1:0-3601 GCA_046598515.1 Fimbriimonadaceae bacterium
AAACGCATAAGGGCCTAGTTTAGCGATTTCCCGGCATGTGTTGCTAGGTGGGCGGATCGTACGAGCATCTAAACGACAATTGTGGGGCGTGGGGGTTCGTACCGCGCCATTCCGAGCGCTAGGAGTGACGCGGTACAAACCCCCGCATCCCACAATTGGATTGATCCCTTCTATGTCGATGACGTACTTACAAAGGCCGACCCGCATATCCCGGCGCGGGATTAAACACTTCCCATTCCACCCCGGGCAAAACTCCCCTCAAGCGTTGAGCCAGCGCCTCGACTCCGGGATGCTCCGTGGCATGATGCCCCGCCGCCACAATGCATATCCCACATTCCGAAGCTTCCACCGCGATATGCTGGCGCACCTCTCCGGTGACAAACACTTCGGCACCCGAATTAAGGGCGGCGACCCATTCGGAGTCGGCAGCGCCGCCGACGACCCCGATCGTGCGAACTCGTCGATCGGGATCGCCCCAGGCGTAAACCGGAGCGCCGAGCCTTCGCTGGACATCCGCCGCGAAGTCTCGAAACGTAGCCGGCGCGATCGTGCCCATTCTCCCCGCGGGTTGTTCTGCTCGGTCGACGAGTTGGGCAAAATCGATGGCGGGTTCCTCGTAGGAGTGATTTCGCCGCACGGCCGCCTCGACGGCCCACCGGCGCTCGGCCGGCAGCACCATCTCGATTCTCAGCTCCTTCGTGTTTTTGATTAACCCCTCGTGACCGACCGTCGGATTCGAACCCGGACCCGGTCTGAAGGTTCCCTGGCCGGAGGAAGTAAAGGCACAGCGGGAGTACAGGCCGATCTGTCCCGCCCCGGCCTCGCTGGCCGCATCGATGATTCCGTCGGCATCTTCGGTTGGCGCGAAGACCGTGAGTTTCAACTGGGGAACATCGTTACCGTAGCCGAACTCGACTACTTCCGAAAGCTCGAGTCGAGCGGCAAGCTCATCATTGACGCCGCCCTTAGCGGAGTCCCAGTTCGTATGCGCCGCGATGAAAGCGATGTTGCTCTGGAGTAGCGCCGTGACCGTCCGCCCAACATGGGTACCTGTCGTCACCGTCTTGAGGGGTTCGAAGAGAAGCGGGTGGTGGCTCAACAGGAGCTGAGCACCGATCTCCCTGGCATGCTCTACCGAGGCCAGTGATCGGTCTAGAGAGACCACGGCCCGGTCCACCCTCGCACCGGCATCGCCGACTTGGAGTCCGATCTTGTCGAATCCAAACGCGTATCGCGAGGGGGCAATCTGTTCGAGGGCGGCGAGCACGTCGGAAACCGTTGGCATAGGTTCATTCTGAACGCTTTCGGTTCCTATGCGATCCGCCGCGACGTGAGCTTAATGATCAGTCCGAGGTCGACGGCAATGTTCCACCAGAGGGCAAAGAAGAACAGATAGTCCCTGATGAAAAGGTAGTAAAGGAGGATCGGGACGACAAGTCCAACGATGAAGTTGCAGATGTCTTCGCCGGTGAGCTCATTGTCGCGGTACCCGACGAACGCGAGGATAATGAAGGCTCCCAGGGGAAGCGTGGTCAGAATCAATCTGTAACCTGCAAGAAGGAAGTGGTAGCCCGGACGGGACTCGAACCCGCGATCTCCGCCGTGAAAGGGCGGCATCCTAACCACTAGACGACCGGGCCTTGCGAGCACGTATTATACCGTGAGGCACGTCATACTCGGTCGGTGGGATCTAAGAGGCGCATCCTGATCTTTGCCCTAGCTGGCCTGCTCATACTGCATGCGGCCGGTGTCGGGATGGTGTACATCGGCTTCAAGACCGGCATCATTCGCGTCGAAGAGAAACTCTCCCCGGGTGTCAACTAACGCAAGAACATATCTAGCGAGGCGCCCGAGTCGTCGGACTGACCGCCATCGTCGATCAAGTTCGTGCCCACGCTGTAGACCCGGAAATCCTTCCCTTCTCCGTGATACGGAAAAGCCCGACCCGTGTATGGATCGATCGCGGCATCATTGTAACCGTTGATGTGGGCGGGGACGTGCTTGCCTGCTTTGACTCGGCTCAGCAGCGCGGCCTCCAGAACGAAAAGCCGGGTCTGGGCCAGATTCGAGTCGTTCATGGTGATCAGTGGCTCGCCGAGGTTGCAGAACTGGTCGGAGAAGACTCGCCAGGGTCGCTCGCTGGGAAGCTTCAGCTTTGAGATTCGCTTCTGGTTCGGATCGCGCAGGCTCAGGGGCAAACCCACCATCTCTCGCCAATGGCGAGCCTTGATGTCGACTTCGCCCGCGAATCCCTTGAAGAAGACAAGCCGCTCATTCGCCGACTTTGATTTCAGATCGGCAAGGGCCTTCTTGCTGGCGGTCGGCTGATTCAGTTCGATCATCAGGCGGTCCGCATCGCCCCGCAGGAAAGAATCCTGAAGGGACTGCACATTGCGCATCATTTGCGCCTTTTCATTCTCGATGCTCACGGAAAGCGAGGGGCGATCCAGCAGGAGTTGATGGAACTGACTGGCGACGGTAGAGAGTTCCTTTGCGGTCAAGTTCGGTAGCGCAGGCGTGAGCGCCTCCCGGGCTTCGTTTGAAATGCTCATGCCCAGTTGGGCATCGATCGCGGAGCCGTTACAGAGGTCGAATCCGAGTTGGGTGGCTTGACGGGCGACCTGGGCGGCGCGCCCATACTCTTTCGCCTCGATCGCAGACTCGATTTGGAAAACCATCGCCCGTCCGAGCAATCGGAAGCCCGTGTGGTAGCGGGGGGATTCGCCGATGCCGCTGGTGGTGAGTTTGAATCCGAGCGTCGGGCGTCCAAGTCCTGTTCGCAATTCCCGAAGCGCGGGACCGAGATTGGTCACGAGCTGCTTGCGTTTGCCGAGGGTGAAGTTGACGGTCTTGCCCAGCTTGCCGGCGGCCTGTTCGGCCATCTCCGCAGCGCGGCAGTAAGAGGCGAATCCAGACGAAGCTTCGGGCACCGAAGAATCCGAGGAAGCCCACTGGGGGTATGACAAGGGGGCAGAGCCCGAACATCCTTGCAAAACGAGAGCCGCGAGGGCCCCAAAACCTAAAATACGCCTATCCATGGCAACCGTACCTGCGAAAACTTCGACTCCATCCTAGAGTCGAATTGTTATGCTACCGCAGGTATTAGTTCGGACGCGCTAGAATCCTGAAAAATCTCATGAAAGGTGTTATTCTCGCTGCCGGTAAGGGATCTCGACTTTTTCCCATTACGCATCACATTCCAAAGCCGCTATTGCCCCTCGCGAATCGGCCAACCATGGCCTATGCGTTCGACCGCCTGAAAGAGATGGGGATCACCGAGATCTGCATCATCGTCGGTGAGAATGAGCCGATCATGCGGGCTGCTTTGGGCGATGGGTCTGCCTATGGTGTTCGCCTGGACTTCGCCCGCCAAACCGAACCTCAGGGCCTTGCCCATGCGCTGGGCTTCGCCAAGGAATTCTGCGGCGAAGAATCCTTCGTGATGTATCTGGGAGACGCGATTTACGAGAAAGGATTCCAAGCTATCAAGGAGAAGTTCGTCTCTTCGGGATGCGCGAATCTGAACCTGGTCAAGCCGGTAGAAGATCCCAGCCATTTCGGAGTGGCCAATGTCGAAGGCGATCGCATCGTCAAACTCGTC
>JBKJIP010000197.1:0-4345 GCA_046598515.1 Fimbriimonadaceae bacterium
CAACGTGAACGTCTTCGACCCGAACGCCCCCGTAGAGGTCGCCCCGGTGGCCGAAGCTCCCGCGGCTGAAGAAGACGAAGTCGAAGAAGCGTAAGCTTTCTTAGCTGGATTTTCAAAGGGGTTTCATGGGTCGTTTCTGCTCATGAGACCTCTTTTTGTTAACTGCATCCCGCCAAGGGTGGGGTCCGCATGATCCCGAGCTGCGCACATCATGACCGAAAAGGTTGTATGTCGTCATGCTCGCGATAAGTTGCAAATGAGCCAGCTCTAGCGTAGAATAGAGTCCATCGACCACCTCGGAATCGGCTTATATTCCCTTTCGGACGCTGCCCGGCTGTTGAAAACACCGCGGCGGACCGTGTCACGCTGGGTGAACGGCTACGTTCATCTGCTGCGTCAGGGTGAGAAGTTCTATCCCCCTGCCATCAAGCGAACCGACGAAGAAGCGCTAACCTTCGGCGACCTAGTGGAACTGCTGTATGTGCGCGAGTTTCGTGACAGGGGCGTTGGCCTCGGGGAGATCGTCCATACGGCTGACGAGTTCAGGCGAGAGTGGAGCACCCAGTATCCGTTTGCCACGAAGAGGTTTGCAACTGACGGTCAAGGACTGCTGTTGCAGCGCGGGACCGACTGGGAACACGCCCTCACGGGACAAAAGCAGGCCTTCTTTGAGGAACTCGGCATGCAGTTGGTTCATATCGGCGACCTCGCGGCAGAGTGGCGACCCTTGGGAACGTCCAAATCGATCCTGCTCAGCCCTGACCGTGCCTTCGGCAAGCCGATAGAAGACGGTTCCGGAGCTCACACCCATGTCCTGTCGCAGGCTTACGAGGCGAGCCATGATGCCAACTCTGTGGGCTGGTGGTACGGGATTTCCGCCAAAGCCGTGCTTGATGCGGTTCAGTTTGAGAAAGACTTCCACCTGGAATGTCACTCGGAAACGAAGGCCGCATAGGAACATTTCCGATGGCGACGTTCTTTTTCGACAACGACATCTCGTTTAGGATTGTTCGCGCTCTGAGCCAACTAGTCGATCCTGCCGAGCACGAATTGATCGCGCTTCGAGATCGGTTCTCAGCGAACGCAAAGGACACAGATTGGATTCCCGAGGCGGGGAAGAACGGATGGATTGTCATTAGCCGAGATCACAATCAACGCCGCCGAGACGCCGAACATCGAGCCTTGAAGGAACACAAGGTCAGGGCGCTCTACATCCGGCAATCCAGCGGTAATCCATTGGAGCTCTACACCGATGCGGCCAGGATCATCCGTCAGTGGCCGAAGATAAGAGACTGGGGCAGCTCGGCAAAGCCCGGGGCACTTGTGAAGTTGGATACATCCGACAAGATCGTCGAACTCGAAAAGTAAGTTTAGCGATCGGCTTTCTGCGCAGGCTTTTGGATCGAGCCGTCTGGCCACGTTGACGAGATGGCTCACTTCTCCACTAGCAGCCAGTCTACGGAGCGGAAATCCATCGCGCGGCATGGAGAGTTACTTCGTCGAATACCAAGTCACCGTCGACTTTCCATCGAAAACTGCGAGGCCTCCGAGCGAGGCCGCGATGTGGGTTACTCCCTTCGCCGGCATCCTCCAGAGAATCCCGCCGCTACGAGCCACCGCGACAATGTCTCGATCCCGACGAAGGCAATACAGGATCGTGCCGTCAAACGCGGTATCCCAAACCTCGACCAGCGGTTCCGAGAGCTTGACCATCGAAATGGGCGCCCCGTTCGCCTTGAAAAATGCCAAGTGCGTACTTCGCATGACGGGGATACTGACGATTCCACTGACTCCAGGATTGTTGGCGGGCTCCTTGGGCATTCCGAGAACGGCATAGCCGGAGTCCGGGCCAATCGCCACTTTGAAGTCGTTGAGCCACCGGTAGTCCGGCCATCGCCTCAACTGGACTACGGTCCGCCCCTCTTCATCCAAGAGGCGGTTTCGGTACCAACGCCACTTCGGGCTGAGGTTGTTTGTCGGTGCCGGGACTCTCGGATAAGGGTCGCTCCATCCCATCCGCTTTCCCGAAGGCGAGAAGTGAAGTTGCTCGCCCACGCCCCCGGTCAGATAAACATCGCCTGAGCGAGTTACGAGAAGTTCACTCTGGGCGGGCCGCTCCGCAAAATCCTTGGCCAGGGGCAGCATGTGCGCCAAGCGCTTGCCGGAAGGTGAGAACATGGCCGCTTCGATCGTCCCTGCATCCAAGACCGTAACCTTGCCATCCGAGGCAATATGGATGTCGGATACTTGCGTCAAACCCGCCGTAGGCAAACTCTTGCCTAGGGTTTCAGCCACGAGTCCCTTGTCGTCGAGCCGGAGTATGGCGTGGCCGTCGGTCACCCATACTTGTCCCTTATCGTCGATCCGAGGGTCGGTCAGGACCTTCAGTTTCTTGAGGTCGGGATAGGACGGAATTTGCTCCGATAACAGCGAACCGTCAGGACCGACCACTAGAAGTCGGGGACTTATTGGGGAGTCTACAAGGGCGAGGATCTTTCCGTTTGTCTCGAAATTCGTAGGATAATCGAGCCCGTCCTTCCCCAGTTTCTCGAATTTAAAGATCTTGAGAAACTTGCTCTTATCGTCAAAGAGCTGAATCGAATCTCGTATGTTGCCCAGAACCCATATCTGTCCCTTCTCATCGCACGCGACATCCGCGGATCCGAAGATCTCGTCATCCCCGCCCCCGTAGCCGCCGGTGCCCAACTGCCACCTTTGCTTCCCTTCCGCGCCGAAGAAGCGTAGCGTTTCTCGACTCGAAAACTCGGACGCTTCGCTCGCCAAGACCGCAAAACATCCATCAGATCTGCCCGATGCGACACTCACAGGCGGACACTGGAACCCCGGCACGGCAGTGATTTTCCCCGTAGAGCAATCGATTCGATAGAGGCGACACGTCGGATGATCGAGCGATTGATGGGAGTCGAAGACCAGCACCGTTCCCGGTTTGGTTTGAGTAATGGTGCGATCCATCTGACTGGCTATAGCCGGTAGGGCGATGGTTCGTTCGAGGTTGCCCGCCATACTCGCCACATGGAGCTTGTTGTCGGCGGATAGGATTGCCACCCGCCCGCGATCGATCATGAGAAAATCCATGATCAGGCCAAAATCAGCACCCTTCGTCTTTGTTAAGGGCAAGGTAAGCGTCCGCATAACCCGCAGCTTCTTGATCGGGGCCGTGATCGGGGCGGGCTTCGCGGGGACGGGCGTCTTGTAGGGGCGGCGACCGATCTCGCGTACTTGCCAAGCGCCACGAGCCTTGGTGATTTCGAATCTAATCCGCTCTTGACTGCTCCACCGCAGAATTTCGAAGCCTTTGGAAGTGGCATCCAGAATTAGCCCGGACTCGTCAAAACCTCGAGGTTTGATGGGATAACCGCCCTCGAGAGTAGCCGTCCATATTTTGCGGCCCGTGGCATCATTGACGGCGATTCCGTACCTTGGCCCCGTTCGGGTTATGGAGAGTATCAGGGGCAACCCTGGTAGCTTCCTGCTGTCGATCATCCAGAGTTCACCGATGTCGGGCTCGATCTTCCGCCGCGGACCCGGGGTGTCCGGCGAGTAAGCCCACCATTCCACCCGGGCGCTTTGGGCGGGTGGATGATGGACAAGAATCATTTCATCCCCAACGACCAACATTTGGCTTATGTTCGGTTGCGGGTAGGAATGCATCCGCCCCGCGTTTCGGCGTTGGTAGATCTCCTTGAAAGTCTGAACTCCGCCGGCCGAGAATAAGGCAGTGAGAAGATTGCCCTCACGCAGTTGATGCGTGCCATAGGCGTAGCCGCCGAAGTTGCCCCGATCCGTCACCCCTGCCTCTTGAAGAGTCAGGGGGAGTGTTTTATGCCAAAGACGCTTGCCTTTGAGATACAGTTCGTAGTCCGCCGGTCCAAATCCTTCCGGGGTGCTCGGATTGACCCATAGTCGATACTCGCCCGAGGGAGATTTCACGGAATAGGGTTCGAGGTCGTCCGGACCCTCCTGGGTTGCGCCAAATGCCACGAGACCAGCGATCACCCAAACAGGAAGTGCGCGCATGAATCTTGAGACGCGATGAGAGCAGGCGAAGGACACTGCAATGCAAAGCACCTGAAGACTGGATTTGCCTTCAGCGAGAGGCTCCATCGCAAAGCGCGACCACGGTCGCGCACTCCAAAGCAAAAACAGCCAGCCCCGAGGGACTGGCTGTTATCTCTGACCGACCGTGCTTAGCGCTCGTCGACGGGGACGAACTCTACCGAAGCGGGGCCTTCGTAGATTGCGGCGGGGCGGATCAGGCGGTTGTTCGCGAGTTGCTCGAGAACGTGGGCGGACCAGCCGGAGACGCGGGCGATGACGAAGATCG
>JBKJIP010000185.1:0-17002 GCA_046598515.1 Fimbriimonadaceae bacterium
GATACTTGAGAACGGTGTCGAAGAAAATCTGTTTTGCATCGATTCGAATGTGGCGGGCGGCACCGAGTTCGACCGCTTTGGTTTCCAAGCCGGACAATTCTTCGGCGGAGAAGCCGCCGACATCGACGGTCACAGTCGTGACTTCGTAGCCTTGATTCTTGAGAAGGACGACGCACCAGGATGTGTCCAGGCCACCGGAGAAGGCGACGACGACTTTCTTCACTTCCCTACTCCCAGCCATGTTTTTACGGCCTCTTGAGCGGACTTGCTGTTGGTGGCGATGAAGATCGTGTCATCGCCGGCGACGGTACCGACGATTTCGGGCCGGTTCGCGGCGTCGATCGTATAGGCGACGCGCTGGGCAGCCCCGATCAACGTTTTGAGGACGAGGAGGTTCGGTCCCGCCGGCGTTCCCGTGAGGATGGCAGCGAGTGTGGGGTCTCGTTCGTCGGGCAGGGTGTAGATGCCGTTGGCTTTAAAGGCTTTGATCTCGGCGAGATCACGGGACACGGAGCTTTGAGTCACGCTAAATCCGGCCGCAAGGAGCGCGGCGACCAGCTCTTCCTGCTTATGTATCTCGCGTGCAGAGATAATCGTTCGGAGGACGCCGATCCGTTCTTGATGGCTGCGCTCGTTGGCGGTCATGCGCATATTATGCACTAAAGTGCGAATATTATGCAGGGTGAGAGCCTTTCCCTTCCAAGGGGGCGTCGAGGATGTTGCATCGTGTTCTATATACTTTGATCTTTCATGGAGGGCGAGGATGGATCGTGCCCCGCCTGGGCGGTCGCCGAGGCTCGCGCGGCACGATGCATCCGCGCGCCCCATGAAAGTAACGGGAGTTTTCCGCGTGCCGCCGGGGTACGCGGTCACCCCGGCCTACAGGGATTTTCGTGTGACGATTAGCTGGACGCCGGCCATTTCTGCGATGACGGGAGCCGGCGGGAGTCTTTTGGCGACGGTGATATCCACTTCATCCACCCTCGCAAACAGATCAAGAATCGCATCTGCCATTTGCCGAGCCAGGCGCTCGACCGTTTTCACCTGCCCCGTGGTCCCCACGGAAACGACCAGTTCGGCGACGGCGCCGTAGTCGACTGTATCCTCGACATCGTCGGTCGACGAAGCTTCCTCCCGAACCGAAAGCCAGACGTCCACCGAGTATCGATGACCGACTACACGCTCCTCGGCGGGGACGCCGTGGAAACCGTAGAACTCAATGCTTTCGACAATAATGCGAGTCATCGGGGAAAGGATAGCCGTTTGGGGGCGGCTCGAAATGTGCTAGAATTTCGTTTGTAAAGCTTGCGAGCCGGAGAAAGGGCGGCAATAGGCCGTTTTTTTTGTACGTCGCAGGAGGCACATAGAGTATGGATGTCTTACAGCAACTTAATCAGATCGCCCAGGAAAGAGAGATTCCCATGGACGAATTGCTGAAAGAGATTCAGGAGTCTCTTGCCGTCGCCTATAAGAAATTTATTGGCATTCCCAATGACGTCGACATCGAAGTGCGCGTCGAAATCGGAGGCGCCAAAGGCATTATCGCCAGCCTCTTCAAGGAAGTTGTCGGCAGCGTTACCGAGCCCAGCTACCAAATGTCGGTTGCCGAGGCCCGAAAGCGCAAGCCGGACGCCGAGATCGCCGATTTCATCGAAGTCCCCGTCGATCCCCTCTCCTTCGGTCGCATCGCCGCGCAGACCTTTAAGCAGGTTCTAGCCCAGAAGATGCGCGAGGCCGAGACTCGTCAGATTCACGACGAGTTCAATGAGAAGATGGGCGACATCGTGAGCGGAACCGTTCTTCGCCGCGAAGGTCAGAGCGTTTACATCCAAGTCGGCCGCGTGGAAACTGAGTTGCCGAAGCGTGAGCAGGTCCCCACCGAGCCCTATCGGCAAAACGACCGCGTGATGGTTTACGTATTAAGAGTGGACGACAGCATGAAGCGCATGCGCGTCATCGTCAGCCGCACCCACCCGAACCTGCTTCGAAAGTTATTCGAATTCCATGTTCCGGAGATCGCGGACGGCGTGGTCATCATCAAGAGCGTCGCCCGAGAACCCGGTCAGCGAAGCAAGATTGCTGTGATCAGCTTGGATGAGCGTGTAGATGCCGTCGGTGCCTGCGTTGGTCCGCGCGGTTCGCGTATCCAGTCTATCGTCGACGATCTTTTCGACGAGAAGGTGGATGTAGTGCCTTTCGATGAGAACATTCGCACGTTCATCGAGAATGCGCTGAGCCCGGCAAAGGTTAATAACATCAAGTTGAACGAAGAGGAGAAGAGCGCGTACTGCATCGTGCCTGATACCCAGTTGTCCCTTGCGATCGGCAAGGGTGGACAGAATGTCCGCCTCGCCGCTCGCCTCACCGAGTGGAAGATCGACATACGAAGCGAGACCCAGGCGTCCGCGGAGGGGAGGAAGTGACCCGCCTTGCCCTTTCGAACCTGTATCGCATGCCGAACTAAGACTGATCAAGCCGAACTGCTTCGGTTGGGCCTTTTGGGCCTTATTGCGCAAGGTCCTTCTTCTGGCCGCAGCGCTTACGTGTGCCCGTCGCCGGGCTGCGTCGACAAAGCTTTTCAAAAAGGCCGGCTCAACCGCGCCTTTAAACAAACGGTGCCCGAAGCCACCTTATCCCAGCTTCGCCGAGAAATAGAATGCCAACTGTTGAGAAAACCGCTATGACCGTAACCATCGCCGACATCGCCAAAGAATTCGGGCTTAAACCGGGGCACGTCTACTCCATCCTCGACGACCTCGGCGTATCGCATGACGCCCTGACGTTCGAGGCGGATAATGACGCCCTCGAACTGATCCGCGAAGCCCTTCCCGATTTGAAGGGATCGACGGAGATCGTGCTGCCGCCCAACCGAACGCCTCGCGATATCGCTTTGGCCCTCGATGTTGCTCAGCCGGAAATCCAGAAGACCCTCATGATGAAGATGAAGGTCATGGCAACGCTGACGACGGCTCTTAAACCGGAGGTAGCCGAGCAACTTATCCGCCAGTTCGGTTATTCGGTCCGCTGGTCGGACGGCTCGACAAAGCCGCTGGCGACCGCGCACAAAAAGCCGACCAAGCAGACCGGTGCCCAACATCGGCCGCCGGTTGTTACCATCATGGGTCACGTCGACCACGGCAAGACTTCCCTTCTCGACTACATCCGCAAGGCGAATGTCGCGGGCAAGGAGCACGGCGGTATCACCCAGCATATCGGCGCCTATCAGGTCGAGCTTCCGGAAGGAAAGATCACCTTCCTGGACACTCCCGGTCACGCCGCCTTTACCAATATGCGCGCCCGAGGTGCCCAGGTCACGGACATCGCGATCCTCGTCGTCGCCGCTGATGACGGCATTATGCCGCAGACGGCCGAAGCGATCTCGCACATCAAGAACGCAAAAGTTCCGATGATCGTGGCTGTGAACAAGTGCGACAAGCCGGGCGCAAATCCGGAACGCACGATCACGCAGCTCACAGAATACGAAGTCGTTCCGGAAGCATTCGGTGGTGACACCCCAACGGTCAACGTTTCCGCCCTTACCGGCGCGGGCGTCAAAGATCTCCTCGAGGTTATCCTGCTGCAAGCCGAAGTCATGGAGCTGAAGGCGGATCCCAAGGGCAGCTTCACCGGCGTCGTTATCGAAGCCAAGCTAGAGAAAGGCCGCGGCCCCGTGGCCACGATCCTCGTTGAAGAAGGAACGCTTCTGATTGGAGACATGGTGATCGCCGGCAACACATACGGCCGCATCAAGGCCATGACCGACTATACCGGCGAGCGAATCACGGAAGCCGGTCCGTCTACGCCGGTCGAGATTCTCGGCTTGAACGATGTGCCCTCCGCTGGAGACAAGGTCGTTATCGGCACCAATGAGCGTTCTTCACGGGAGATCGCGGGCGACCGAGCCGACAAGGCTCGTGTTAAGGGCTTGGCGACGCCCAGCCGTGGCATCACGCTTGCGGATCTGCGCAAGCGCATGAACGAGGATGAGATCAAGGATCTTAACCTTGTCGTGAAGGGCGACGTGCAGGGCTCCGTAGAAGCCGTCCGCGGCATGCTGGAGAAGATCGCGAACGAGGAGGTGACGGTTAAAGTCATCCACAGCGGCGTCGGCACGATTACGGAAAGCGACATCCTGCTGGCGAGCGCGGCCAACGCGATCTGCGTTGGATTCAACGTCAAGCCGGAAGGCGGCGCAAAGAAGGAAGCGGAGCGCCGTAAGGTTGAAATCCGAACCTACACGATCATCTACGAACTGATCGAAGATATCGAGAAGGCCATCCACGGCATGCTCGAGCCGAAGTTCGTCGAAGAGTATCAGGGCACGGTCGAGATCCGAATGGTCTTCAACCTCACCCGCTACGGCCTCGTCGCCGGTTCGCACTGTACGGACGGCAAGATCACGCGCAACTCCAAGGTCCGCGTCAAGCGGGACAAGGACATCGTGTACGACGGCAAGGTCGCTTCCCTCAAGCATGTGAAGGAAGATGTGAAGGAGATCACGAACGGTTTCGACTGCGGCGTGCAGTTCGACGGTTGGACCGGATTCAAGGCCGGCGACGTCATCGAGGCGTTCGAGTTGGTTCAGATCAACTAGTTGATTGCCAAGGTGAAGGGGCGAACTCCATGGGAGTTCGCCCCTTTTTTGTGTTGCATCCCCCCCTTGCCCCGTTGGGGTGCCCGATATTAGCCGGTGGCGGAAGCGCCTGCCGGGGCGTGGAGATCACGCGCCCCGGCAGGGGCGCAAGAGCCTCGGAAGATTCCTGAGCTTGCCCGACACCGGCGAATATCGGGATGCCCCTACCGGAGCAGGAAGCCAACCATCTTGGGGTCGGGTTATCCCTCATTCATGTTCTCGCCCTGCAAGATTCTCTGACGCAGCCGACAATTTATGCGTGAAGTCTGGTCGCGTTTCTACTCTGCTGCTTGTCATCTTCGGGATCCTCTTCGGAGCCCTTGGCATCGATGCCGTATTCAAGGGATTGGGTCCGAAGCCGGCGATCAACGGGCAACCTGTGGACAGGGTCACCGCGAAGGCGTTTGAAGACGACGTTCAAAACCTGGTGCAGGGCATCAAGCCCGGAGATCCTTCGTCGGCAAATCTGGGTTACGAGCCGAAGACCGCGGGCGGGAAGACCTTCAAGAGCATCATGGTCGGGAACGCCGCTGCGGATGCGAAGTTTATGAAAGCCCAAGAGAAGGTCTACAACGAAAGCATGTTCCTGAAGCTTGGCTCTAAAGACGGCCGAGCTGAACTTCTAATCGGACTCGCGCTCCTGGCCTCCGAGACAGATACCTATTTCGACGGCAGTGATGAATCTCTCGAGAGGCTGCAAAAGCTGTTTGGCAAAGAGCAAATGGCATCCCGCATGGCCCAGATCAAGAGCGAGACCTTTGAAATCCGTACGTTTCACCACCGTGTAAACGGCCTGTTCGGGAAACTCGTCGACTTGTGAGAGAAGGAGAAAGCCTCCCCCTCCACAGAGGGCCCGGTCTTTAAGAACAAATCACAGATCGCCCAGTACGACGTGATCGCGACCCAGTTCGATGAGGCAGTCTCGGAGATGTCGAAGCGGATTGAGTTGGCGACAATGCGCCGAGCCAGGATCATGCAGGATGCCATGGGCCGATTGGATGGCGCGAAGCCTTAGCCCCGGTTGCGTAAACTAACCGCATGATCCTCGCGGCGGCGTTTCTCCCGGCATCCTCCATTAACGTCTTCGCCGCGGCATCCCTAAAGGATGCTTTCACCTCTATTGCCCGAACATTCGAGCGATCGCATAAGGGCGTGAAGGTCAAACTCAGCTTTGCCGGCTCTCAGACTTTGGCGGCTCAGATTAAGAACGGGGCACCTGCCGACGTGTTCGCGAGCGCGGATATGAAGAGCATGTTCGATGCGGGAAAGACTAGTTCCGTACAAGTTTTCGCTCGTAACTCTCTCACAATCATCATTCGAAAGGACCTACACGGCGTTACCTTGCTGAGGGACCTGAGCCGGGTGGGCAAAATCGTCGTAGCCGATCAGAAGGTGCCGGCAGGCAAGTACACCGCGATCCTACTCGCCGAAGCGGGCGAACGATACGGGTCATCTTGGCTGGGCCAGGTGAAGGGCAGGATCGTGTCGCGTGAGCTGGATGTCCGAACCGTGCTCGCACGGGTCCGGCTCGGGGAGGCGGACGCAGGCATCGTTTATGTCACCGACGCTCGGTCGGCGGGACGCGCGGTTCAAGCGGTGAGCATTCCTTCCGATCTCAATGTGTCGGCGAGCTATCCCGCGGCTATTCCCCAGGGCGCCCCGAATCCGGTTGGGGCCGCTTCCTTCCTAAAGTATCTTCATGGCGAGGCCGCGCAGCGGATCCTTCGGAGCCAAGGATTCTTGGCCCCTTTGCGAGGGAAATGAGGAGGGATTCGGCGGCGACGGCGGGATGGCTTTTGCTCGGCAGCCCCTTGGCTCTGCTTGTCCTTTTGACTGTGATCGGCCTGGTCAGCGGCACGCCAATCAGTACTCTGCGCGAGCAGATTGGCAACGAGAGCGTTCGGGAGGCGGTCCTCCTGAGTCTGCGGACGACGCTCATCTCTACCGCGGCCATCATCGTTTTCGGAAGTTGTCTGGCGATGGGAATCGCCCGACTGCCGATGCGGCTGGCATCACCGCTGGAGACGCTGATCACCATTCCCGCCATCATGCCCCCTTCCGTCGCGGGTATCGCCCTACTGCTAGCCTTTGGGCGTCAGGGGCTTGTTCCGACTTCCCTCCCCTTCACGACGGCAGCCGTGATTTTGGCCCAGACGTTCGTCGCGACGCCGTTTTTCGTGCGGGAGGCGGTGTCGGCGTTTCGATCGATCGACTCGTCGCTCGTGGAGGCGGGACGGCTGGATGGTGCTTCTTCGGCCGGTCTGGCCCGCTACATCGTGCTTCCTTTAGCTCTGCCATTTCTGGTGACGGGCGCAATTTTGGCGTGGACGCGGGCGCTGGGCGAGTTCGGGGCGACGATCCTTTTCGCGGGCAATCTACAAGGCGAAACCCAGACGATGCCATTGGCGATCTATCTGGGTTTCGAGTCGAACCTCGACGAAGCGAAAGCGCTCGCCGTCATTTTGTTGCTTTGCGCGGTTGCTGTGCTCGGGTTCTTAAACCTGTTTCTGCGAAGACGAATGGCCTTCGCGCACTAGCCACTCGGCGGGCCCCAAGTGGTCAGATTTCCAGACTTCGGAACCGCTTTTCGGTCGCATCCATGCCCTCAGTGAGGACCCCAAACGCCCAATTGACCTTCTTCTGGATATCCGCGGCATGCTTGGCTTCGTCGCTTCCTTCGGGGAAGTTCTTGGGATCGCTTCTTTTGGTGAGCCGCTCGAAAGTTTTGCGGATCTCATCGAAGCCGGCATCGGGAGCGACGCCGAGGAGACGCCGGGCGTGGGCAGCTTTATCTTCCGGAGTGGCGGCGGGGGTGGCATTCGCGGCCATCACTTCTTCGCGGGCGGCAGTTTCCGCGTTCTTGCCGCCGACCATTTCATTCAGCTCGCGCCATGCGCGATCCTGGTCGACGCCTTGGATACGATCCCATTCCTGGTTGATGTATCCGCGAAGAACGTTGTAGGCCCGTTTGCCCGTACTCATGCCGAATAGGATTGTATCCGGTTCCGCGATTCCCGGTGGCTTCCGCCACCGGCTAACATGGGACGCCCCTGCCGGGGCTATGGGGAACATGCCTCCCGTCTCCCCTCCGGTGGCTTCCGCCAACCGGCTAATGTCGGGTGCCCCTGCCGGAGCATGGTGTCCGTGGCTGTTTTTAGGGAGGGACTCAGTGGGGAGCCGGTCCCCGCTTAGACTTCCCTCCCCTGGTAAACTGCATGTATTCATCCGCCGCTTCGGGAGCGCGTGCGCGTCTCCTGCTAGTAAAGGTTTGAAGGAATAGCAGACAATGTCGTCGATAGCATCAAAGCCCGCCCTCAATCTCGAAACCGTTACCACCCTCCACCGCAATCTCAGCATCACCGAGCTGGTGGAGCATGCCATCCGGCACGGAGGCGTACTCGCCTCCAATGGTGCCCTTGTGGCCGATACCGGCAAGTACCGGGGCCGCACGCCAAAGGACAAGCACACCGTGCGCGAGCCGGGCAGCGAAGCCAATATTTGGTGGGAGAACAACACGCCGATGGAGCCCGAGGTTTTCGCTCGGCTTCTGGACAAGGCGAACGCCTACATCGAGGGCAAGACCCTCTATCAGGTCGACACCTACGGTGGGGCCGATCCCGACCATCGCATCAAGGCCCGCTTCCTGGTCGAGCGGCCTTATCACGCGATGTTCATCAAGCAGCTTTTGATCCGGCCGTCGAAGGAAGAACTGGCGACCTATGAGCCGGATTGGACGGTCATCGACCTGTGCTACCTCACCTGCGATCCGGCTGTGGATGGCACGAAGGGCGACGCCGTTATCGCGCTGAACTTCGCGGAGAAGACGGTTATCATCATGGGCACCCAATATGCGGGCGAGATGAAGAAGTCGGTCTTCACCATCCTGAACTACCTGCTCCCGCTCGAAGGCGTCCTGAGCATGCACTGCTCAGCCAACATCGGCCAGGCGGGCGATACCGCGCTCTTCTTTGGGCTCTCCGGCACGGGCAAAACGACGCTCTCCGCCGACCCTAAGCGAAACCTGATCGGCGACGACGAGCACGGCTGGGACGAGAAGGGTGTGTTCAACTTCGAAGGCGGCTGCTACGCCAAGTGTATCAAGCTGAGCAAAGAAGGCGAGCCTCAGATTTGGAACGCGATCAAGTTCGGATCGGTGCTCGAGAACGTGATCCTCGACGAAAGTCGAAATCCGGACTACGACGACGTTTCGCTCACGGAGAACACGCGATGCGCTTATCCGGTGGAGTACATCGAGAATGCGGTGATCCCGAGCGTCGGCGGTCATCCGAAGAATATCGTCTTCTTGACATGCGACGCCTTCGGCGTTCTGCCCCCCATTTCGAAGCTCACGCGCGATCAGGCGATGTACTACTTCCTGAACGGCTACACCGCGAAGGTCGCCGGCACGGAAGCGGGCGTTACCGAGCCGAGCGCAACGCTCTCGACCTGCTTCGGCGCGCCTTTCCTTCCCCTCCGCCCACGAGTCTATGCGGACTTGCTGGGCGAGAAGATCGAGCGGCATGATGCCGACGTTTGGCTGGTGAACACCGGTTGGACGGGGGGCCCTTACGGCGTGGGTTCGCGCATGAAGCTTAGCTACACCCGCTCGATGATCGACGCGGCGTTTAGCGGTCAACTCGACAATGTCGAGTACGAGACGGACCCGATCTTCGGCTTGCAGATCCCGAGGAGCTGTCCGAACGTCCCCAGCGACATTCTGAACCCGCGCAACACATGGGCGGACAAGACCGCTTACGACGAGAAGGCCAAAGGGCTTTTCGAGATGTTTGAGAACAACTACAAGAAGTTCGTCAGCTAGGTTGTGACCAAAGGGTGGCGAGGGACGGGCATCCTCGCCCCACACGGGCATCCTTGCTTTTAGACTTGGTCGATCAGTTCGATTCGCCGCACGTGCCGGCCACCTTCGAACTCGGTGGAGAGGAAGATTCGGACGATTTCGATCGCCATATCGGGCGTCATCATGCGCTCGCCGAGGGAGATCATGTTGGCGTCGTTGTGAAGGCGGGCCATGCGGGCGGACTCTTCATTCCAGCAGACCGCGCAGCGGATGCCTTTGACGCGATTGGAGACCATGGCCTCGCCGTTCCCCGATCCGCCGAGGACAATTCCTCTGTGGGCTTCGCCGTTTGCGACGGCATGAGCGGCCGGTCCGACGAAGACGGGATAGTCGCACGACTCGGGCGAATGCGTGCCGAAGTCGAGGACCTCGTGGCCCTCCTCGACGAGATAATGCTTGATGGATTCCTTGTATCGGAAGCCAGCGTGGTCGGAGCCCAGGGCGATTTTCACCGCCCCGAATTATGGCCTATGCGGCGACGGAGAGCCAGCGGAGGCTACCGTCGACGTTGCCGCCATCCATCAAATGTTGAAGCTGCTTCAGGCGCGTGTAGAGACGCCCGTTGAATCCGTCGAAATCGAGACCGGCGGCGAGGCAGCCCTTATAGACCTGCTCCGCTCCGGCGGGCACGGTCCACTCCGGCTTGAAGTCGGGGAGTAGCTCGCGGATCTTGGCGAAGCTGACATTGTAGTTGCGCGAGTCCGCGCCGGCGCCTTCGCCGAAGGTGACCTTCGTGTCGGGGACGGTCTCGTTCACGATCTCGGCCATCGTCCGGATCATGTAGTTCTCGCTCTCCGTGCCCACGTTGATGGCCTGATTGTGGACGCGCTCACGTGGGGCTTCGAGGGCGTGGCGGAAGGCTTGCGACATGTCGCGGATGTGGAGCATGGGACGCCAGGCGCGGCCATCGCTGAGGAGTTTTACTTCTCCGGTGGTCACGGCCCAGCCCGTCAGGTTATTGACGACGAGGTCAAACCGGAGCCGGGGTGAAAAGCCGTAAACGGTTCCATTGCGCATGAAGACCGGCGAGAAGTTGTCATCGGCGAGGTCGCGGAGGCCGAATTCGGAATTGACCTTCGACTTCGCGTAAGCCGTAAGCGGGTTGAAGGCGTCTTCCTCGGTGAGGGCTTCCTTGCCGCCGGAGCCATAGATGCTGCAGGAGGAGGCGAAGACGAGGCGCGAGACCCCGGCCGCTTTTGCGGCGCGGGCGACCTTTAGGGTCGCTTCGTAGTTGATGTCTTCGGTGAGGCCAGGGTTGAGTTCGCCGGTGGGATCGTTTGAGAGGGCGGCGAGATGCACGATTCCGTCCACGCCTTCGAAGTCTTCGGGGGTCGCGTCGCGGATATCCTTTCGGATTTGCTTGCTCACCGGATTGGTGGGCTGCTCGCCCAGCCAGCAATTCTCGTAAAAGCCCGTATCGAGGCCCCAAACCTCATGACCCGCCTCCGCGAGGACGCTCGCCATGACGGTGCCGATATAGCCCTGATTTCCGGTGATCAAAACACGCATAGATTTATTATTGACGCCTTATGTTATGGTCGTCAGCCCTACGCTTCAACGGTTTTAGATATTGCGGCGTTCCCTGGGGTTCTTTGGGAGTGCGCGGCCCGTGGGTCGCGCAGTCCAAAGGGGAAAGGGCTTCTCTGTGTTTGAGAAGCCCTATTTTAGAGCGCGACCGTGGGTCGCGCAGTCCCAAGGTTTCTAGGGAGTGATCGTCACCTTCACATACTTCGTGCCGACGTTACTGTTGAACGCGGCGTAGCAGCCGGCGAAGGTTGTGGTCGTCGTCGTCAGGGTCGTGGCTTGGAACGATCCTGTCGTCTGACCAATCGGGATGTCGATGAATGCGGGCATGGAGAACTTGGCCGAGTTATCGGTCAAGTAAATCCGCACTGGGGCGTTGATCACCGGGTTGGCCAAGACCACCGTTCCCGTCGTCGCACTTCCACCCACGACGGGGTTTGGCGCGAAGGTGAACGACGTGATCTTAAGCGTCGGGGCGATCGTCAGCTTCACGTACTTCTTGCCGACGCCATTGGCGAAGGCAGCGTACATGCCGGCATAGGTGGTCGACGAACCCACGGTGGTCGGGGCGTCGAATGTCACCGTCGTTTGACCGACGGGGATGTCGACGAAGGCAGGTGTCGAGACTCGGGCGGAGTTATCGGTGAGATAAACCCGAACCGGAGCGTTGACGACCGGGCGCTGAAGCTGGACCTTACCGATCGTGGTCTCTCCGCCGATCACTGGATTGGGCGTAAACGTCCAACCGGCGATATACGGAGCAGGCTCGAGGAAGATCGCTTTCGACTTGACTACCGAGCCGAGCGTCGCCTTCAAGTAGCGCGTTCGCGGAGTTGCCACCGCGACGGAGTTCGCCGTGAAGTTCGCGCTCGTCTGGCCCTGCGGGATGGTTACCGCGGAGGTCGTGGGAACGAGGTCCGGAGCATAGCCGGTCAACTGAACGACCGTATTCGCGGGAGCCGGAGCGGCCAGCGTGACCGTTCCCGCAACCTGAGTTCCACCGTAGATGGGCGTCGGGCCGGCGGTGATGCTATCGAGCACCGGCACTGGGTAGACAGTCACCGTGTCGGTTTCCGAAACTCCGCTGTAGGTTGCCGTAATCGTCGAGATCGCGGGGGCGGCGACGTTGATGGTGTTGATGTTGAAGCTCGTCGGGCCGATCGTATCCATTTGATGGATCGAAGGCACGATCGTGGCCGTGCTGTTGTCCGTGATTCCAACGCTTACGGTGAACGGAGGCGTGGCCGCGAGCCGAACGGCCGCGGTGAGCGGCGTTCCACCGATCACCTTGTCCGTGGAACAGGTGAGCGAGATGGGGATTACCGTGCTGAAGTTCTGAAGCGTGATGTCCGTCGTGGACATGTCGATGTTGCGGAACTGGGGCGAATACACCTTGCCCGACTTGAAGGGCGTTACGACATAGTCGCCCGGCACCAAGGCCGAGAAGACGTATTGGCCGCTCGTATTGGTCATGGTCTCCGCCAGGATCGGCGAGCCTGCATAGGTGTAGATGACGGACCACGTGTTCAACGTCCCGGTGACTCCGGCGTCCAAGTCGCGCACCTGGAGTTCCCAGGCACCCAGCGAACTGATGCCCCCGAACTGGCCGGTCAGATCATAGGTCACGACGACGTCGTCGCCACTATCGACGGCGCTGTAGTTCTTCAACCGGACCAACGTTCCGTTCGGTCCCTTGAGATCGAGTTGAAGATCGCCGCGGAACGTGTGCGAGATATGAACGAAAACCTTACAAGTCACCATCGTGTGGTTCTTGGTCAGATTGAAGATATCGGAGTCGATACCATCGGGATCGTTGTCCGGAATCTGCTCCGCGATCGAGTTCGCGAGTCGATCCTCAACGTCCATTTCGGCTGTCAAGCGAACCGGAATCTCCCTTTGGGGAACGCCATTCTGATAAACAGTGCCGGAGACCTGGTGGCCAATCGTCGGGCCGACTTTGATGCGAAGGATGCCCCGCCCGGCGGTCGCGGCAAAGAGATAGCCATGGGCTGTTTTCAGTGCCGTTACGCAGACGTTCGGGAAACCTTGCGTGTCGCAGTTCGCCCATGTCGATCCGGCGTTTGCCGTCATAAAGAGGCCCGCGTCGGTTCCGACATACCATCGGTTCGCATTGTGCGGATCGATGGCGATCGTGTTGATTGGACTCGCGGGAAGGGCGGTTCCGCCCGATCCGGAAACGTTCGACCATGTGGGCGTCGCATCGCCGGCATTCGTCGACCGGTAGAGTCCACCGGACGTTCCCATGACACCGACGAGAACGTCGGTAGTCGTGCGCACATGGATAGCGCCGATGGGGGTGGCGGGAATCGTGCCGTCGATTCGCGTTGCGGTCGATCCCTTGTCACCCGAGCGATAGACGTTGCCGTTTCGACAACCGAAAAACACGGTGTTGCCGCTGGTCGCGATCTCGTCAACAGTTGAACCCGAGTCAAAGCCGGTAGTCCAAGTCGTGCCCGTTCCCGGATAGCGCAAGACGTAGCGGGTGCCCATAAGGATTTCCGAGCCCGAGCCAACGGTCGTGATGGGCGGGATGAATGCTACGCTTGCGCGCTGGGATTCCGAGGGAGTTATGTTCGAGTTCGCATCGTTGGCTTGGAAGTCGAACGAGTATCGGTAGGCGCCACCCTTTTGGCTGGACGTGTAGTGGATCTTGGGGTTGACCTTGTCGAACGCTACGAAGCCGCCATCCCAAGCGTCCAGGCCCTGCCAGGAGTTGAGATTGCCGCGCGTCGCCATGACCGCGTTATCCTGCATGCCGGCCATAACGAAGTCCGGAAGCGTAGGATGCACGTCGATCGAATAGCACTGGAAGTCTGGGATCGTGCTATTCAAGCCGGTCATCGACGTCGGGCTGTTCGCAAGGCTGCGGTAAAGACCGCCGTCCGTTCCGATGTAAACCCGATTGTCGTTGCTCGGATCGTTGGCAAAGGAGTGATGGTCGGCGTGACCCCGAGCGGTATCCCAGTAGCTCTTGGACACATCCGTCCAGGTCGTACTTGCGGAAGTTCTCGTGGCGCAGCTCAGGTTTCCTACCCAGATGCGCTCGGTGGAAGCATCGAGCTTGGTGACTCCAACAAAACTGTTGTAAGTCATTTGGGCCCAGTTGGTGCCGCCATCTTCCTTTGTTGGAAATCCGGAACTGTTGAAATCGACCCACGAATCGCCGCGATCGGTCGACTTCTTGACGCCACCCGCGCTAACTGCGTATAGCGTGTTAATGGATAGCTTTCCGGCCGCGATGTGGGTATAGCCCGAACCGGCATTAGCGCCGGTGACGACCCAGTCGTCGCCGTTGGACGTCCGCAGAATGGTGCCGTTATCGGCCGCTGCATAGATGTAGTAAGTGGTGATGCCCAAAAACGTGAAGCCAATAGACGCCGTAAGGTCCGTGTAGCTTCGAGTGGCGAGGCCGCTATCCGTCCAGGTCTGACCAGAGTTGGTCGAGTGGAAGACGTTGCCGGCCGAGGGGTTCATTCGGTTCCCGTGACGAGTCGTGCAGATCAATTCCGTGCGATCCCAGGGGGCGATGATGATGTCGGTGATAACCTCGTCGACGTCGAAAGTCGTCAGGTCGCCATGCTTTGTCCATGAGTTGCCACCATCGGTGGTCTTCATGACGCCGAACGGCAAAGAACCATAGCCGCCGCCATCGGCATAGTCGCCAGTGCCGACGTAGACGATGTTCCTATCGACGGGGTCGATCGCCACGCAGTTCGCGTTGGAATACTTCCAGCCCGCGGACATGTTCTTCCAGTTCGACCCGCCGTCAGTTGATTTGTACGCACCACCGCGGCCGACGGTCCAAATCGTATTGGAGTCGGTCTTGGCGACGGCGATACCTTCTTTGCGTCCGCTCAGCATGGCGGGGCCGTAGCAGTATTGGAACGGAGGCTTTGCCGCAAACGGGCCGAGTTGCTTCCAGGGCGCCTGGGGTGCGTTGGAACCGGGCTCTTGGTAGCCGATGTGCACGACGGGCATTTGATCGCGGTGCTCTTGAGCACGACGAATCGCGTCGAAGTCGATGTAGCCGTTCGAGTCGGACCGCTTGTCGATTTCCATATCGATCGACTCTTTGAATGTCGCCGTCGCGTACTCTTCGTTGTTGCCTTTGAACTTGGCAACGGCAAGCAGATACTTTTCATGCTTGGCTTTGGATTCTTTCGAAGAGCGATCGAGCGTGTCGGCCGTGCTGTCCAAGATGAACTCGGCTCCGACCTGTTTCAGGTGGGCTTCAACGGAAGCGCGATCCCCGTTGAGGGTGACGCGGTGGAAACCCGCGTATCGCTCGATGACTTTGCCTTCTTTCTTGAGGCGCTGGACGTCGAGCTTCTTTCCGGCGACGAGAAGGGTGGTGCTTTCTCCTGGTGGATTGAGGCCTACCCACGTCAAGCCGGCGGCTAAAACGGCTAGTGGGATAAATGCAATTTGACGCATAGACACAATGTAACAGGAAACCCCAGAATTGTCAAGCTATAATCCAAATATCTAAATAAATGGAGCGTAAATGCTTTGAATCGCCGCGAGGTTGAAGTTTCGTGCGCGAAAGTGGCATAATTGAGATTGCCGAGGAGCGCTGCGATCTGAGTAAAGACCAGGCTCGGCAAAGTCCCAACCGCGCTCGCTGACCATAAGGTTCGCGAGCGCTTTTTGTTTGCTCGAGAGCCTTCGGAGAAGAGCAAATGAATACGATGAATCCGATCAAGACCGACTTTCATGTCGCCGACCTCGGCCTCGCCGCGTGGGGCCACAAAGAGATGCGCGTTGCCGAGACCGAAATGCCGGGCCTCATGGCGATCCGCAACGAGTTCGCCGCATCGCAGCCGCTGAAGGGTGCCCGCATTGCCGGTTCCCTTCACATGACGATCCAGACCGCCGTCCTCATCGAGACGCTCAAGGCTCTCGGCGCCGACGTTCGCTGGGCGAGCTGCAATATCTACAGCACCCAGGATCACGCTGCGTCCGCGATCGCCGACGGCGGCACGCCGGTTTTCGCTTATAAGGGCGAGAGCCTTGAAGAGTATTGGGACTACACCCACAAGATCTTCGAGTGGGCCGACGGCGGCACGCCGAACATGATCCTCGACGATGGCGGCGACGCTACGCTGCTGATCCTCCTCGGCTCCGATGCCGAAAAGGATCCGAGCCTGATCGCGAACCCGGGCAGCGAAGAAGAAACCTTCCTCTTCGCCTCGATCAAGAATCGCATCGCGCAGGACCCGACGTTCTACAGCCGCATCAAGGCGAACATCAAGGGCGTCAGCGAAGAGACGACGACCGGCGTAAAGCGACTCTATCGCCTCCAGAAGGAAGGCAAGCTTCCCTTCCCAACGTTCAACGTGAACGACAGCGTTACCAAGAGCAAGTTCGACAACCTATACGGTTGCCGCGAGTCCTTGGTCGACGGCATTAAGCGCGCCACAGATGTGATGGTCGCGGGCAAGATCGCCTGCGTTGCCGGTTACGGCGATGTTGGCAAGGGTTCGGCCCAGGCGCTCAAGGCGCTCAACGCTCAGGTTTGGGTGACGGAGATCGATCCGATCTGCGCGCTCCAGGCGTGTATGGAGGGCTACCGCGTCGTGACCATGGAGTATGCCGCCGACAAGGCCGACATCTTCGTGACCGCCACCGGTAACTACAACGTCATCAATCACGACCACATGGCCGCGATGAAGGACCAGGCGATTGTCTGCAACATCGGCCACTTCGACAACGAGATCGACGTCGCGTCGCTCAATGACTATGAGTGGGATGAGATTAAGCCGCAGGTGGATCACGTGATCTTCCCCGACGGCAAGAGGATCATCCTTTTGGCGAAGGGCCGTTTGGTCAACCTCGGTTGCGGAACGGGCCACCCGTCCTACGTCATGAGCAGTTCGTTCGCGAACCAGGTCATGGCTCAGATGGAGCTTTGGCAGAACGGCGCGGACTACGCTCCGGGCGTTTATGTGTTGCCGAAGATTCTCGAC
>JBKJIP010000311.1:0-14626 GCA_046598515.1 Fimbriimonadaceae bacterium
GGGCGCGGGTTGCGTCGTCGCCGCGTTCGCCCGAGGATGGAGACGAACCTCCTTCGGGCTATTGCCCTCGTCGTTTTCGGCTCCATCCTCGGGCTTTATTGGTGGGCGTCTCCTACCCGGGTCTTCGGTCGCGCCTGCGGCGAGACCTACGACACCGGGGCTACAAATCTGCGACCGCCTCCGCGGTCGTTGGCTTGCTTCGCTCGCCGCTTTGGGAGAAGAGATCGTAGGAACATTTGTGGGTCGCGGGGGTTTGTACCGCGACATCCGAGGCTTAGGAGTGTCGCGGTAGGAACCCCCACGACACACAATTGACTAGCGCAAGTTGCGGATGTTGGTGCTTCGGAGGGCGCCGGTTTCAGCCTGGGTCGAAGTAGATTTCCTTTAATTCGCGGAAACTGGTTAGCACATCACTTGCCTCACGTGATTAAAACCCTAAACGGTCTTTAAGGCTTCTTGGCGTGATGACGGAGCCGCTTGCGGGTGTGATGGACTTGCTCGCGGCTTTCGTCTCGACGGATTACGCTGACCTCGCCGTCGATCTCGAGCATCGCCAATTCGACGTGCTCGAGCGACTGGCATTCATGTTCGCGAAGGGCGGCTAAAAGCTCCGAATAGGTCATCCCCTCCTTGCGAAGGTTTTGGTGGAAGACCTCGCCGTGGCAGACGAGAACGGTCGGCGTACCATCGATGATCCGCCGAAGCTTCTCGCTGCGAAGGCTGACGCGAGAGAATACGAGGCTGATACCGATCAGGGTGGCGGCGGCCACAATGCCGCCGCCCACGCTAGTGTCCGGCCCTGTCATCGCGTTCTGAACGGCATTGGAAATCAGCAGGAGGACGACAAGGTCGAACGGCGTCATTTGCCCGACCTCGCGCTTGCCTGCGACCCTTAGCAAGACCAACAGCAGGACGTAAACGATGGCACAACGGGCCACGATGAAAAGCGCAGTTTCGAGGCTGAGGTTGCCCACATTCGAGAAGACGAACGAAGAAACAGTTCTGGACGGCAGGGGGTAGTCTTTCCTCCATGATTGCCGGTGGAATCATTGGTGCGGTCGTGGGCGTGATCGTTTGGCTCATCATGTCTTCGAAGGCAAGCGCACGGCCCTCATATGAGGCCCTGGGCCCGAATCCCGAAGTTCGGGAGGTGATCGACTCTCTCATGCCTCCACAGCAGATTTTTGAGCGGTTACGAGGACTCAGCGCGACCTACCGATTCGAGGCGGATAGCACGCCCGATGCGATTCTCCTTCGCCGAAACCCCGATATGGGCGCGATGGGTTACGCGTTTTTGTTGCGAGTTGCGCCGAACGGGACGGGATCACGGATCAGTATCTCATGCGCACCTTTGCACCCGAGCGTCAAGAAGGTCATGCCGCAGCATTACAAGCATTTCCAGAACTTCCTGGCGGGGGCAATTAGCTAAAGTGGCCAACCTCTACCATAACTTCATCTACGGCCTGCGGGGCGGGCCGGCGTCCATGCTTGTCGAGGATGGCCGTATCGCGTGGATCAAGCCTGGGGCGCCTCCGGCCAGCGAAGCTGCAAGCTTTGATATGAAGGGCATGACCGTCTTGCCGAAGTTTATCGATGCTCATTGCCACATTCTGCCCGGTGGACTCGACCTCAAGAAGCTTCATCTGGGTGCCTGCGGTACCAAGGAGGAAGTGCTCGACTTGGTGCGTCAGCGGCATGCTGAGTTGCCAGAAGGCTGGCTCATGGCGGTGCACTACGACCAGACGAAGTTTTCCGATGGGACCCATCTCACTCGGCATGAACTCGACACGATCGATTCAGTTCGTCCCATTCTTCTGAGGCATGTGAACGGGCACGCGAGCGTTGCCAACACTGCCGCGCTTTTGGCCGCCAACGTGGATCGGGATACTCCCGACCCCAAAGGCGGAACCTACGTTCGCGATGATAGCGGGGAGCCGAACGGCGTGCTGTTGGAGTCAGCTCACGAGAAGGTGACGGCGGCAGCGCCCAGCCCGACTCTGGAGCAGATGGTCGAAGCGATTCTTGCCGCCGGCGAGAAGATGGCGAAGTTTGGGATTGGAACCGCGACGGACATGATGACCGGGCGCTACGATCTTCCTCTCGAACTTCAGGCATATCACCTCGCCGCCCAGCGTGGCAATCCGGTCCGCGTTCGGCTTTGCCTGCAGTGGGGAGCCGTCTTCCGTCCGCAGAACGGCGAGCGGGTCAGACGGCCGGATTTGGACGACATGATCCGCGACTTCGATACGGAGCGTGTGAAGGTCTGGGGCGTCAAGATCTTCGCCGACGGGGCCATCGGCTCCGCTACCGCCGCTATTTACGGGCGGTTCATGGGCTCGCCGGAGGGTCTCACCGAGGACGGCACGCTCATGTACGCCCCCGATCGCCTGAAGGAGATGGTGCGGATCGCCGATACAGCCGGCTTCCCGATCGCGATCCACACGATCGGGGATCGGTCGACCGACTTGGTGATGGAAGCCTATGAGCAGTTGCCCGACGCCAGTCAGCACCGAATCGAGCACGCCATGATGCTGAGCGACGCTCAGATCGAGCGCATGGCCAAGCTAGGGGCGCACGTGACGATGCAGCCGGAATTCCTGCATCGGTTCGGGCATTCCTATAAGCGTCAGCTCGGCCCTGATCGAGCTTCGCATCTGAAGCGGGTTCGATCGGTCCTGAATTCCGGTATCTCCTTGAGTTTCAACTCAGATTTTCCCATCGTCCTGGGCGATCCCTGGATCGCGATCGAGACGGCTTCGAACCGCCCCGAGGGATTTGATCCGGCCGAGAATTGCACCCGAGAGGAGGCGATCCGGGCGTACACGGTGATGGGTGCCGTGGCGAATCACGATCAGGGCCTCATGGGCTCTCTTTCCGCGGGCGAGCTTGCCGACTTCCAGGTCGTCTAGCCTCTCTCTGTTGCCTCTAGTTGTGCAAGGGCGGGGTCGGGACGCGTTACAAATTCGGCTTGGAAGTCGTTTGGTTAACCATGGTCCTCAACACCCTCGTAAAGAACAGCGCCCTGCCTGCTGCCATTGCCACCGCCACAACGACGGCGGCAGTCACTGCCTTGACGAAGATTAATGATGGCTCTGGTTCGGCGGGGATGAATGCCGTCAGTCATATCCTCTGGGGCAACAAGGCGACGGAGAAAGACGAGTTTTCGGCGAAGTACACACTGCTCGGCGGTGCCCTCAACTCGGCCGCCGTCGGCTCTTGGGCTGCGGCGCATGAACTCCTGATCCAGCAGTTCAATATCCCGCGGCGAGTTATTCCGATGCTACTCTCCGCGTCCCTGGTTTCGGGCGTGGCTTATGTGACCGACTTCTACATTGTGCCGAAACGGCTGACGCCGGGATTTGAGAAGAGGCTGACCTCGAAGAGCATGCTCTTCGTGTACGGAGCGCTCGCCCTTGGGATCGCCGTTGGCGCGGTTTTAAGCCGCAAACGCTAGCACGAACACCAAGGCGAAGACGCTGATCATGATCACGGAGGTGGCGCAACCACTTGCGGTCGGACGAACTGCCAAAGCCCTATTAGGGGCCGTGTCCTCAGTCGCTTCGATTACGCCGACGCTGGCACCGACCGCCTCCAACTGCTGCCGCATCGCCTGCGCCTCGGCGTATCCGACTCGGGCGATCGTTTCTGGGACCGATTCCACCAGATTCTTGGAAGCGAGTAGGTCCCATCCGGTCATCTGACGAATCGCCTTGATCGTCTCGAGCTTATTCTGGCCCACGTAAAGTAGCCGCACGTCGTAGAGGTCGGCTATCAAGTCCGCTTGAACCGGCGGCGGGGCGTTCTCCGGGGCTTGAATAGAGGCTAAAGCACCCGCCCGAAGCAACCTGTCCCGGATGTTTTCCGCTGCTTCGGCGGTGTTGACCACCGCGATCGCGACGGGCGTCATTTCCACGATATTCTTGGCTTCCATCAGCCCGAGTCCGGTCATGGATCGTACTTGAGCGATCACGTCGATGGGGTTCTGGCCGTGGTCTTGAAGAATAACCACATAGTCGGCCGAAGGCGCGACAACGGGTGGCGGCGCTGAGACGGCGGTACGCGGTGACGCGGCTACTGCCTTGGGGGGCTCTTCGACTTGGACGGTCGGCGCTGTCGCATACACGTCCGCGAACGGCACATGCTCCTGAACCTCCATCTTCAAACTGGGCTCGCCCGCTACCTGTCCGGCGAGACGCCCGATGTGCCCATCCACGTTGCCCACGATCGCGTTGACCCATTGCGTCGGGTGGGTTGAACTATCGAACTCGGCACGAGGAAAAGTCGAAACGGTGCGGAGGCCGTAGATGCGAAGCCCCAGGTCCATCGACCTCTGAATTTCTTTCAGAACGTTCTCGTCGTCGTTCGTTGCGTCCGAGAAGAGGAGGACGACAACTTGTCCTTCACGAGGACCGTCTTCGGTCGTTGGGATAGCGAACCGCTGGAATTGGGACTGCACCTCCCTCGCAAGAGAGGAATCCTTATCGCTATAGCAGAGGAAGACGGCGCCCATCCAGAAACGATGTTACCGGTTTGGCGGTGGCGTGCCCTTCTTTTCCCTCTCATTCTGGGCTTTCACCTGCTCGAAGCCAACTTTGATCTGCTTCACCCACTCCTCGGGCAGCTTGTCCCACGGCACGGGCGTGGCGGTCTCGTCGAAAACATTAACCGAGATCATGCTCTCTCGCCAGATTCCGGGCTCCAAAAGGAGCCGGAGCCGGATGTTCTTTTGCTGGCCCAGCGCATAGCCGAGAAGGTCGGGCACGCCGTAGCTCTTCATGAGCTCGGGATTCCCGATGACGTTCGTTTCAACATTGGCGAGGTTATGAGCATCGAGAGTTCGCAGCCCCTTCGGCTTCCCGTTCGGCCCTTTGCCGTAGGCGACGAGTGTCGGACTCGTAGAGGCTTTACCAGTGAGCGCCGCTCCCACGGGGAGTCCATTGGCATAGACCTCGGTAGGTTCGATGATGTGGTTTGACGTGCTGTAGGATCCGCCCGGCGCCGTCGTCTCGCTTCGAACTTCGTTGCTGTATACAATCCGATCGACGATAGCCTGCAATTGCGGCGACATGCCGCGAGTAGGCACTGAGCCGTCCGCTTCGAGAGCCTTCCTTTGTTCCGGTGAGAATCCGCCATAGAGCCGGAAAGTGTTCCAGTCATTCCGGTCCATTAGCGAGAGGTTGGCCGTATCCAGAAAGCCGAGATAGAGGGACTCGAGGCCGCGGCGGCTGATGCGATTGCTCCGAAAAGCGAATGTCGCGAAATCGACGGTGTCCATCGTGCCACGCTTTGCGGTCGACCGCACAAGGTCTCCCATGGCTTTTCGAGGGGTGAAGTTGAGCTCGTCCTCGTATCGGTAGCCGGGCGTGGCGAGAATCCAGCCGTCCTTCTCTTCGAACTCGAGAGCACCGGTTCGGCGGAAGGTGTCCATGACCACACCGAGACGTCCCGCCCGGCGGGAGGTCGCGAAGAACATCCAACTGAAGAGTGAGTCCGGAAGGCTCGCAATGAAGTTGGAATTCTTTGAATCGGCGTAATCGCGGAGAGCATCCGTGACTGAAAAGCTCAAAGGATCCTTCGTTTCTGGATTGAGGACGAGGGCGTAAATCTCGGGCGATAGGGCGACGTTCTTTCGGGTGGCCATCATCCCCATGAATGCCTTGTCCATCACCTTCGAATCTTCGGATAGACGAATCGCGGGATCGTCGGCGGAAACGCTCTCCGGCTTCATCGAGGCATTCATGAACTCGCGCTCCGGTCCCGCCAGATCCGCCTGGGCAATGATGTATCGCCCTCCCGTGTTTGGATCGTCCGCCCCGCGCAGGTTGATCATCCCCAGGCCGGTCATGTCGCCGCGGGAATAGATGAACTGGAATTCCGCCGCATTGGGATCGTGCTTCAACTGGGTTCGGGGATCGCTGACCATCCGGCCGCGCGTATCTTCGCCGAAGTCGACGCCCCGGCAAATTTCTGCCCAAGCCGTTTGTTCCTGGCGGTAGGCCGCGACTGCTTGATCGAATTTTGCCTTGCTGATGCCCTTTTGGCGCTTTGTCGGCTTCGGTGTGAAGATGTGGCGCTCATAGGGTCCCACCGTGGCCAGGTCGTCCAAGCTCGTGGCTACAAAAAGGCGTCTTAACAGCCGGGCTAACGGACCGGCCTCGAACAGGTTCCGTTGTTTCTCCCAATAGGCGATGGACTCGGCCCGCTCGCCGCCCGGGCTGGGCTCGTTGCCAAGGTTAGCTAGACCCTGAAGCAATACCTTCGCTTGAAACGGCTTTTCAACGAGCTTACGGAAGCGCTCCTGCTCCGCAGCCAAGAGCTTCTTGCGCTTTGCCCGATAATCGGCGACGATTGCGTCCGACTGCTTCGGCAGTCGCTGGATGATCTCGCGATCGTTCTTCCGTTCCCAGGTGCCGGCGACAACGGCCGCAATCCTCTCCTTCAAATCCTGCAGGCTGACGTCATGAACTTCAAGCATGACGACCTGATCCGCGACCACGCCATTTGCCTCCAACTTGTGCCCCGTGGCTTGCGAGAGGGAAGTGAGGGCGGCGCGAAGAGAAGTCGCCTTACAGGAAAAGTCGATCTTCGCATCCTGGGCGGCGATAAGGATCAGGGCCGAGAGCATGCTTTCAGTTTAGTAGAGCGGCGATCTATTCGGAACGTTCGACCCAGCAATCATTTGACTTTCTTGAGCTTCATCTCAAGCCGCGGCTCCCATTTGCCCTCTGCGGTTTTGTGCTCGCCGATCTCGTGCCACGTTCCATCGGCGAGAAGGTTCATGGTGTAGCGCACCTCGCCCATTTGGGGATTGTTCAAGAACCAAACGAACCCCTTTTCCTTAACCTCGATGTCGAAGTCATTTCGAAGCCCGTTGGCCAGTTGGGCAATCATGTGATGGACCTTCTTTGAAGCGTCCCAATAGATCATCGCGCAGGGCTGGTGGATGGGGATTTCCCGGTCGCCCGCCTTCATCTTCCACTCCGCATTGATGACGGCGCAGGTGCCGCCCGCGAGGAATCGGACCTCTTCAAAGCCGCTCACGGGAATCTTTCGGTCGCCATTGTAAACCCAAGCCTCGCCTTCCCATCGGCCCTCGAGGAACTTGAGGGCGGCCATCTTTTCCGCTTGAACTTTGCCTCCGAAGTCAGGAGCCTGGGCAAAAGAAATCGCCGCACCGAGGGAAAGAGCAACCGTTAGGAGTGCTTTCATAGTGCGGCGATTGTACCGGTCGGATATCAGGGTGTCTATCTATTCGGCAATTGGACCTACGCGCATGGAGTAGGTTTCCTTGACTCCATGCCACTCCCTCCAGATCCGATACTCCCCGGGCATGGTCGCTTCGAAGGCGATCAAGTAGTCGTAGGCTTGAAGGACCATCGATCGCTGCGCGACCTCCTGGCCCTTCGGATCGATAATGCGCATCGGGGCGGAACCTTGGGTCTTCAGGCGAATCGTCAAGGTCTGGGGCTTGTCTACTTTCACCGTCCAGAGCCCATCGAGCGGCCCGTTCAACTCGGCCTGGACAGCCTCGTTGAGTTTAAGGGCATTCGCCACGATCGGTGTCGAATCAACTTGGTACGGCCCTCCGCCTCCAGATCCGAAGCAGGTGATGGCGAGGTAGTATCGACCGCCTGCGGGCAGTGATACCGTGGTTGCAATGTTCATGTCGCCTTCGGCTTGATCGTCGATCGCTTGCACCTGATTGAGGTGCCGATCGTACAGCCGATAGACCAGATCGAAGGTCTTGGCGCTCGCAGCCAGTCGCGCCATGTGGGCGGGCTTGGCGTCGAAGCCGTAGTACATCGTGGTACCGATCTGCAGTTGATCGGAGAGAGCGGACAAGCCGTCCCACGGCCGCCAAGCCTCCACGACTGAGAAGGTGTAACCGGCCTTCGCATCGGAAGGGGGAACGCAAAGATCGACATCCCCGGTCTTGGTGAACATCACCATAATCGTGTCTTCCCATTTCCGCGTGGACTGAACGATTTTGAACCCAACTCCGCCTTCTGCGATGTTTCCGATCGATGACGGGAAATAACAGGGAAGTGCTCGCGATCCGCGGGCTTTGAAGGTCAAGAAATCTCCGTCCTTGACTTTGAGTTTCCAGACGTCAATTCCCTTGTCCGCGGGCGCAGTCTGTTGCGGCTTGCCGACCTCGATGGGCCGCTCCGTTGCGACTACGGCCGAGATTGCCGTTGGCTCATCCCTGGTCGGGCTTGCGTAAACTCGAGCGTAGTAGGCACTCTGCTCAACTCGGAAGACATTTACGAGTTGGCCGTTGAAGATTGGATGCCAGGCTTGGGACTTTCCATTCTCGCCGATCAGACTTGAAAATCCGGCCCCGCCATGCAAACTGACCAACTTGCCCTTCGGGGCCAAGATGCGGATGTAGTAGCGCTGGTCTGCGTTCTCTTCCAAGGCGAGCGGTTTCCCCGCCTCGACGGTCTTGGTGACGAACCGGCGGACAGAGAGCTGATAGCGTCCGCCGCCCGCGTTTCGATAGTTCTTGACGTGGACTTTGTAGTCCCCTTCCTTCTCGATGTAAACGAGGAGCAGGGAACTCTGCACCCCGTCTTCCTCATCGTCGTTCTCCATGATCTTCTTGTCGTTTTTGTCGCAGAACTCAACGCCAGGGTCGAACGTGTCGCTCGTTACCTTGAGAATCACCACCTCGCCGGCTTTGCACTTCAAGTCCCAATTCGTCTTATCGCCGGGCGTGAGGATATGGTCGAAGGTCTCCTCCGTTCCCATATCGGTAACCCCGCGGTTGCCTTGCCCGAGGTTTCCGCCTTGCCCACCTTGGGGCACCATGGCGACCGCGGCAATCGCGGCAATCAAAGCTATCATTTCGTGCGAACCTCCCGTCCGCCTTATGGACGGATGAGCGAGGACGGATGATACGACGAGTCTGGAAACCGGGCTAGGTCACAGCGGCAATCCAGTTTTTGAGGTTGTAGTAGCTCGCGATCTTGATGATCTTGCCCTCCCGGCAAGTGACGATCGCACAGCCGGGGATGGAATAGGTTTGCCCATGGGCCTCGGGAAGGCCCTGGTCGGTTTGAAGATACGACCCCTCGCAGATGAAGTCGCAGCATCCGCGATCACCTTCGACCATGATGACCATGTCGATGATCTGCTCGCGGTAGCACGCGTCCATATGGGCTTTGAAAGCCCGAAACTTGTCGAGCCCGATCTCAGTCGGCCCTTCGTTGATCTCGTGGGTCACGTTTTCATCAAGGAGTGCCAGGAGTCCTTCGGCGTCATGGCGATTGAAGGCATCGAAGTAGGCGACAATCAGTTCTCGGGTGGTCATTCACCTTTGAGTTTGGAAGAAGTCCACTTCACCTCGCATCTAACGGCTTCGGAGCGTAAAATGTAACTGGAAACACTATGACGCGAACTGACCTCATGGACACGGCGGATTGGGCACATCGAGAGATGGTGCGCCGATTGCGAGCGATGACACCCAGAGCCCGTTTGGAGATGGCCATTAAAATGAGTGAGGACATGTTGCTCGTGCATCGGCAGACGGAGGCCCGCTTAGGCAAGCGGATTCCGCTTTACAAGGAATTCGCGCATTTGGAGCTATGATGCTTGCCCTGGCACGACTGGTCGAAGCGCTGGAAGCGTCCCAGACTCCCTACCTCATTGGCGGTTCCTTAGCTTCGATCCTGTACGGGCAGCCGAGGACCACCATAGACTGCGACATTGTTGTGGACGTTGATCGTCAGGGAGCTACAAGCCTTGCATCCGCTCTTCAGGAGGAGTTCTTTGTTCAAGGGATCGATGACGCATTCATCAACAGAGATGAATATCGCACTTTTCAGGCGCTACATCTAGTTGACAACTTTAAGGTCGACATCTTCATCTGCGATGACGATGACTATTCGCGAATGGCCTTTTCGCGACGGGTGAGGATGCAATTCGGGCCTGAGATAGAGGCTTTTTTCACAACTCCGGAAGACATAATCCTCCGCAAGATTCTGTGGCATAACCTGGGTCGGCGGGTTAGTGATCGCCAGTGGAATGACTTGGTCCAGGTTATTGAGATGAATGTAGCGGGCTTGGACTGGAGCTACTTGAGACATTGGGCGGACTGGCTGGGCATTGCAGATCGCTTGGAGGTAGCGCGGTCTCAGGCTTTAGGGGAGTTATAAACGAAGAAGCCCGGCTCAGATGAGCTGGGCTTCTGTAAGACCCGGAAGACCTTAGCCGCGGCCGCCTTGGGCCTTGGCGATGACTTCTTCCGCGATGCTCTTCGGAACCTCTTCGTAGTGCGAAGGGGTGACGTTCGGAGCGGCGCGGCCCTGGGTTAGGGATCGCAGCGTCGTTACGTAACCGAACATCTCGGAGAGAGGCACGTGGGCATTCACGATCGTGATGCCGCCCATGGCGTTCTCCATGCCTTCGATGCGACCGCGTCGGCCGTTGATGTCGCCGACCACGTCGCCGACGCTCTGCTCGGGGGTCGTAACCTCCACGTGCATGATCGGTTCCTTGATGACCGGGTTGGCCTTCTTCATGCCTTCCTTGAAGGCGAGAATGCCGGCCTGCTTGAACGCGTTTTCGTTCGAGTCGACTTCGTGGTAGCTGCCTTCCATGACCGAGACCTTCAGGTCGACGACCGGGTAGCCAGCGAGAACGCCCGCATTCAGAGCCTCACGGACACCCTTTTCGATGGCCGGGATGTACTCCTTCGGAATCGAACCACCCACCGTCTTGTTCTCGAACACGAATCCGGAACCGGCGGGAAGCGGATCGACCTCGATCCAGCAGTGACCGTATTGACCCGAGCCACCCGTCTGTCGGATGAATCGGCCCTCGGCACGGGAGTGCGAACGAACTGTCTCGCGGTAGGCAACCTGGGGCTTACCCTGGTTGGCCTGAACGCCGAACTCACGATTCAAGCGATCCACGATGATTTCGAGGTGAAGCTCGCCCATTCCGGAGATGATCGTCTGACCAGACTCAGGATCGGTGAAGACGCGGAAGGTCGGATCCTCTTGCGCAAGGCGCATAAGGGACGAACCCAGCTTGTCTTGGTCCGCCTTTGACTTCGGTTCGACGGCGATCTGAATAACCGGCTCGGGGAACTTGATGCTCTCAAGCGCGATCGGCTTCTTCTCATCGCAGATGGTGTGACCGGTGTTTACATCGCTTAGGCCGATGACGCCGACGATTTCGCCCGAATAGGCTTCGTCGATATCGTTTCGACTGTTCGCATGCATTTCAAGCAGACGGCTGACACGCTCGGTGCGCGTTCGGAACTCGTTCGTCTGCGGATCGCGATAGGCAACCGTGACGGGCGACCCCTTCTTCATCACTCCGGAGTAGACGCGAACAAAGGTCAGTCGGCCGACATACTTGTCCGACATGATCTTGAAAGCCAGACCGCTGAAAGGCTCGGTATCGTCCGGCTTGCGGAAGATCTCCTCTTCGGTGTCCGGATTGACTCCCTTGACGGCACCTACATCGACGGGCGAGGGCAGGTAATCGACGACGGCGTCGATCATCGCTTGGACGCCCTTATTCTTAAAGGACGACCCAGAGATGACGGGCACGACCTTGTTAGTGATCGTTCCTTTTCGCAGGGCAGACTTAAGATCAGCTTCTGCAATCTCATCGCCTTCGAGGAAGCGCTCCATGATCGAATCGTCCGAATCGGCGATGCACTCGATCATCTTCTCGCGATATTCCGCGGCGATTTCGCGCATGTTTTCGGGGATCTCCGTCACTTCGGATGTTTTGCCATCATCGGATTTGTAGATCGTCGCCTTCATCGTGATGAGGTCGATATAACCAGAGTATTGCGATTCTGCCCCGATGGGAATCTGGATTGGAGTTACGTTGGAGCCAAGTCGCTCCTTAATCCTCACCATTACCGAGAAGAAATCGGCACCGAGGCGGTCCATCTTATTGACGTAGATGATCCGGGGGACGCCGTACTTGTTCGCCTGACGCCAGACGGTTTCGGACTGCGGCTGAACGCCGCCGACCGCGCAGAAGACCGCAACGCAGCCATCGAGCACGCGCAATGAACGCTCGACTTCAACCGTGAAGTCGACGTGACCGGGCGTATCGATGATGTTGATCTTGTGCTCGGGCTTGTCCTTGTTCGATCCGCTCCAGAAGCAACTCGTGGCAGCCGAAGTGATGGTGATACCTCGCTCCTGCTCCTGCTCCATCCAGTCCATGGTGGGGTTGCCGTCATGAACCTCACCCATCTTGTGGGATTTGCCGGTGTAAAAAAGGATGCGCTCCGTCGTGGTGGTCTTACCAGCGTCGATGTGAGCGGCGATTCCGATGTTACGGACCAATTCTAAGGGATAACTTCTGGGCATGGCTTTGTCTAGTGTTCTAACGTTCGATATACAAGTCTTGTTCGTCGGGTTCTCGTAAATCGTGAGTTGTAAATCGTAAATCGACGGAGTGGAACGTGTCAGTTCGTCGATTTACCATTTACGACTTACAATTTACGGACCAGAGGTCCCCTTTCACAAACAAACGGCTCGGAACATCATTGTTCCCAGCCGCATGTTAAAAGTTGTGAGACGGGTGGTCCCCAGATCAGAACCGATAATGGGCGAAAGCTTTGTTGGCTTCGGCCATTCGGTGCGTATCTTCTTTCTTCTTGACGGCGGATCCGGTGTTGTTGAAGGCATCCAGGAATTCGGTGGCCAATTTCTCGGCCATGCTCTTGCCTGGTCGCTTTCGAGCATTCGCGACAACCCAGCGAAGGGCGAGGGCGCGACGTCGCTCGGGGCGAACTTCCATCGGAACCTGATAGGTCTGACCACCGACGCGGCGAGGTCGAACTTCGACCGTCGGCATCACGTTCTGCATGGCCTTCTCAAAGACTTCGATCTCGGTGGCACCGGCCTTTTCGGCGGCATTGTGGAGGGCCGTGTAGAAAATCTGCTCGGCCTTAACCTTTTTGCCGTCCATCATGAGACGGTTGATAAATCGCTGAATGAGCTCCGAACCATGAATCGGATCGGGGAGAATCACACGCTTGACGGCGGGTCCTTTTCGTGGCATTTACTTCTTGGCTCCTGCTGCACCGGGCTTCGGTCGCTTCGTTCCGTATTTGGAACGGCCCTGCTTGCGATTGTTCGTGCCGGCAGTCTGCTGCGTTCCGCGCACGATATGATAACGAACACCGGGAAGATCCTTGACGCGGCCTCCGCGGACGAGCACAACCGAGTGCTCTTGAAGGTTGTGGCCGACGCCCGGGATGTAAGCCGTGACTTCAATTCCATTGGTCAAACGCACACGAGCGACCTTCCGAAGCGCCGAGTTAGGCTTCTTCGGGGTGACCGTTCTAACGATCGTACAGACGCCGCGGCGGAAGGGGTTTGACTTCAGCGCGGGCGACTTCGTCTTCCTGTGCGGGGCCTGGCGCCCATTGCGAACCAATTGATTGACTGTCGGCATTCGTTCTCCGTTTTCGTTCTGCGTTCGTGCTTACAGCAAAAACGCCCCTGCATCGGGGCGCGCCACATGGTTGGTTTGGTGCTTTTTGACTTCTAAACTGTCACTTCGCTCCGACCAGTGCCGCTCCTTCGACCCAGAATGCCACCGAGTTGCCTCAGATGACTCCGTGATTATGACACGATGTCATTTCGGTGTCAAGTGGTGTGGGAGAGGGTCTCATGGGTCCTATGGGTCTTCTTGGGCGGATGAGGCGGATGTCCCACCTCCGACCCCTATGTCCCCTTCGACCCATTTACTCATCTCAGCTTATACTTATAGTTGAAGGAAACGTGATCCGCGGGCATGTCTTTGTGACAGGACCAGCACATAGCTTGGCGCTTGTCGTCGAGCACCTTCTTGCCCGCGCCATCCAACACCGCGAACCGCCAGTCGCCCGTCTTCGGGCTCTTGCCCTTACCAAGCTTGACCATAACGGTCAGGAGTTGGATCTGGGCTGCTTTCACCGGATCCTTGACTTTGCCCATCATGTCCAGATCGCCGAACTTGGATTTGACGATCACGGTGCCTTCGGGAAAGGAAACCTTCTTCGGCACTTTGCCCGCCTTCACCGCTGCATAGGCTCGCGTCGCCTCCTTCTCGCCGGTCGGATTCACGTAGACGTGAATCAAGTTTCCCTTGTGGGGGTCGGCCATCAGTTTCGGATCGATGAGTGCCGCGCACATCGAGGCCACGTAGTCGGGCATGAGCGCCGGCTTCGCCGTGAGCCGTTTCCAACTCTTGAAGTTGGGCACAGATTCAAGGGGCCCAGGAAGCGAGGCGGCCGCGACTCCGGTGGCGGCGAGGATGAAGGCGAACCATTTCATGACTGTATGTTCATGTACGGCTTACCGGTTTTTGTTCATTTTCAACAGGAGATCGCGTTAAAAATTCGCCAGCTGATTAGCCTCTCCGGAAGGATATCGGTTTCGCAACTCGGGTCAAATAGAACGCGTTGGCACGGTATGTGAGGTGGGACGGCCGGCGGTCAACCCAAAAGGAAGAGGGGTCACGAGGCAAGCCCCGTGACCCCTCTAATCAAGCGCAGGCCTTACGCCTTGCGTCGTCGACGAACCATCGCGGCGATGCCGAGGCCGAGAACGGCCATCGTTGCCGGTTCCGGAACCGGAGTGTAGTGAACATTGCCTGTCAGCGC
>JBKJIP010000001.1:0-4957 GCA_046598515.1 Fimbriimonadaceae bacterium
AACAACGACCTGATGAACCTGGTCTTTGAGGGTTTGGTGGGCTGGGGCAAAGACAATAAGATCGAGCCGCGGCTGGCTGAATCTTGGGACGTCTCAAAAGATGGCCGTACGTACACCTTTCGGCTCCGTCCGGATATGACGTTCAGCGACGGCACTCCTCTGACTTCGAAGGACTTTAAGCGAACTTGGGAGCGGAATCTTGACCCTGTGAAAGGGTCGCCATTGGCCCAGAATTACTTGGGAGATATTGCCCACGAAGAAGGTGGCTATCGCATCGTGGCCGATGACCCAAGCGTGCTCGTGGTCACGATCAAGGAGCCAAAACCCTCGTTCCTCGGCAAGCTGACCTATCCGGCGGCGTTCCCGGTCCCGAGCGCGACCAAAGTGATGGACATCAAGCAGATGATTGGTGCGGGCCCCTACGTGCTTGAATCCTATGAGCCGAACCTGCGGCTTATTCTGAAGCCGAATCCAAACTATCGCGGCGAGAAACCCAAGCACGACTTGAAGATTCGGATCGTGCCGGACGCCGCCACGCGGCTTGCGCTTCTTAAGGGAGGCGAGATCGACTCCCTGTCGATCAGTCAGCAGGATATCGCGGGCGTTCTTGCCGATCCGAAGCTCTCGTCAAACATCACGAAAGTCGACCGCGCCGCAACGATTTACATTGGGATGAACGGCACGGTCTACAAGCCCTTCGCCGATCAGCGTGTTCGGGAGGCGTTCGTCTGCGCCGTCGATCGCGATTTCATCGCGAATGATATCCTGCGCGGATTCGGCCAGAAGGCAAACGGCATCATCCCACCAACTGTTCCAGGTTCGAATCGAACTTCAGAGGTTCCGGTCTACGACCCGGAGCGCGCAAGGCAGCTCTTGAAGGAAGCCGGGTGGGAAGGCAAACTGCCCACGCTCGATTTGTGGGCGAACGATGCGGCGAAGGATCGGCGAACGATCGCCGAATACGTCTGCTCCCAGCTTCGCAAGAATCTCGGCGTGGACGCGAAGGTGCGCTTCGCCGACTCAAACCTCATCATTCAAAAAGCAAGCAAGCGCGAACTGGGGTTCTTTTATGGGAGCTGGTACGCCGACTATCTCGATCCGGAGAACTTCCTGAGCGTGCTACTGAGCAGCTACGGGCAGAACCGCACAAACTACGACAACCCCAGGTTCAGCGACCTATGCCGTCGGGCCGATCGAGAACTGGACCCGGCAGAACGGGCTCGGCTGTACGGCCGGGCCGAGAACCTGGCGCTGGGGGATTGTCCCTGGATCCCGCTTTATCATCCGCAAGATCCTGTCGTCGTTCAGCCTTGGATCAAGGGTTTGGAGCGGAACGCCTTTGGGATGTTGCCCCCGATCCACGTTTCGATCGAACGTTAGGCACCGAAGCGACATTTCTTGTGTTGTAGCAGGAAGATTCTCTTCTGAGCTATAAACATGAGCTTGAGCAACGCGCCTTACGACCCGCAAAATCCCGATGAGCAGCCAAAGAGCGCGCTCATAAACCGCAAGGACGCGATCCGTCTCGCCTTCGGTCTCGGCATCATTTTCCTCATCCTCGTCCCGCTTTACAACAAGATGATGGACGACAGAAACAAGTATGTTTGCCGATCCCATCTTGGCGAAATCTATAAGGCGATGCAGATTTATGCGAGCCAGAATACGGACCGCTTGCCCCCCGCCTTCGCGATCGATCCGAACTCCGGTGGTCCGATCATTTCGACCGGCGATCGGTATTCGACATGGGTCTCGGTGATCTCCAACTACATCAACAAGCCCAGTTCCCAGTTCACATGTCCGGCCGCGCACGGTTCGGAACTTGTGAAGAATGCTGGGCCCAACGGAGCGACGCTCGAATCGCATTACGGGCTCTTCGGAGCGATGGCGGCGATGGCGCAAGAAAACGTCGAGAACAAGGCGAACACCGTCCTCATCGCCGAGAGCTCGAACTTGGGTTCGATGGATACGTTTGATCCGCTCATCTTCGGCGAAGGGGTTTCAGACGGCTTTTTGATCGGATTCGACAACTCGAACTTCGCCCAGAATGAATCGCGAGCCATCTATACCGATTCAAAGTTCGCGACGCGACTCGCTTTCCGGAACTCGAAAGATAAGAAGTTCGACGGGACGCAGGCGGGTCGGCACGCCGACAAGATTCACGTGGTGTACGTGGACGGTCATATTGGCAGTATCACGTCCAAATCTGCCCATGTTCGCCACATGGGTGATCAAACCACAGGATTGTGGTCCGTGCGTTAGGTAGTGTCTGTTATTCTTCGTGATGATGGTGAATACGGACATACATTCCACCGTTGCGGGTCAACATTCGGACTCCGTGAAGTTTGCTTGTTTTTCGCCGAACGGCCGATACTTGGCCGCGGCGGACGCGGACCGTAATGTTGCAGTTTGGCTAACCCAACCTACCGATAATTTGCTGGAGAATCTGGTTTGGCAGCAGTCCCTGCGGCATATCTCTGATCGATTTCGGGCCATGGACCATGTGCGCTCGATGGTTTTCGCGAACGACGACGTCCTCTTGATCGGTTCGGGCGAGACTCTGCGGGCGGTCAACGTCCACAACGGATTGGAGATCTGGCGGCGCGATTCCGTTCCGGATTACGGCTTCCTCGTGATCACGCCCGTATCGCTGGCGCGAGGCAAGTTCGGTCACATCGCCTGCGCGTATGCGGATGGCCTTTTGGAACTCTACCCGCCAGGTGACTCGATTCCGAAGTGGGTCCAGTTGGACAATGACGGCCCGGTGCGAGTTCAGTTCTCGGCGGATGGGAATTACGTATTCGGGACGGATCGCTTTACGATTTGCGTGTGGGAAGTGGCCACGGGCGACAAGGTCTGGCGGTATCCGACGGCGGAGAAGACGTTTGGGATGGCCGTTTCGAGAGTAAGCGAACATTTAATTGCGAGGTCTTTGTTTCACTGTCGAACCATTCAAACGCCAACCGGCCAGGTGATAGCGGAAACGCCTACCAAGGTGGGCTTCCCGAGCGTGGAATGCCATCCTCTCAAAGAGGAATATGCCTCCGTCGATGCGTTCGGATTCTCGCTTTTCAGGTTCAACGGCGAAGAAGCCCTTCGCGTAGATACCGGCTTTCGGCCGATCGGTATCGCTTACTCCGAGCAGGGGCATTTGGTGGTCACTTCGCTGGATGGCGCGCTCCGTATCTACGCTTTTTAACAAATTTCTTATACAAAAGAGGTGCTCTGGACGCTAACTAACCATTAACGGCATTTGCCTTCTGGGAGCTTAACAATGTAGAATCTTAAGCGGGGGTGCAACGAGGGACTCACCAGTTCCGCGGGGCTTGCCCGTGGCATTTGTATGGAAAGGCAGAAATTGAAGATGGAAGCGTCAAACACCCTACACCGGCCGTCCCCCATTGTCGAGAAGGTCATCCGCGGCATCGCTGATGTCGCGATGCTCAACATCGCCCTCCTCGCGGGCATTTTCGCGAACGCCCTTTGGACTGCAGCAACGGACAGCACCCGGCCGCGCATGGCGGAGGTGCTCTCGAATCAGATGTCCGGATATGCGAATACGGCGATCCTGACTTCGGTTATCGGGCTGGTCGTTTTCTACTTCTCCGGTTTCTACACCAGAGGTCGTGCTTACCGAGGTCGTTTTAAGGCTGCCATCGTAACACAGGCCGTCGCGATCGTTTTCCTGATCACGGCTTTTGCACGGTTCATGTGGGCTGACACCTTCTTTATTCCACGTGGTGCCCTCGTGATGGCCGCAATCGTCGCCGCCTTCATGATCGTTGGCTCGCGACTATGGTCAATGATCTGGAAGCAGCTTGGTTTGATCAACGCCAGGACGCGACCGAGCGAAGTCGACAAGCCTCGACACGTTCTCGTAATCGGCGGTGCCGGCTACGTTGGATCCGCTCTCCTCAAGAAGCTTTTGCGCAAGGGCTACCAAGTCCGCGTGCTGGACCTGTTCATGTTCGGCGATGAACCCATTCAGGACATGCTGGGCCACAAGAACCTCGAGATCATCCAGGCCGATTTTCGCCAGGTCGACAAGGTTGTCGAGGCTATGCAGGGCGTCGATGCCGTCGTTCACCTTGGCGCCATCGTCGGCGACCCCGCCTGTGCTCTCAACGAGGCCTTGACGATCGAAGTCAACCTTGCCGCCACCCGCATGATCGCGGAGGTCGCCAAGGCGAGCAAGATCAGCCGCTTCGTTTTCGCCAGCACCTGCTCCGTCTATGGCGCGAGCGACGAATTGCTAGACGAGCGCTCTCGACTCAATCCGGTTTCCTTATACGCTCGCAGCAAGATCGCTTCGGAAAAGGTTCTCCTGGGAATGCGCGACGCGAGGTTCCGGCCGACGATTCTCCGCTTTGGCACGGTCTATGGCCTATCCGGCCGCACCCGATTCGACTTGGTTGTCAATCTCCTCGTCGCCAAGGCTTATGTGGACGGCAAGATCACTGTTTTCGGTGCCGACCAGTGGCGTCCTTTTGTCCACGTCGAGGACACGGCGCTTTCCATCATGCACGTGCTGGAAGCTCCGATCGAGACCGTTGGCTGCCAGACCTTCAACGTTGGCAGTGACGAGCAGAACAAGACGCTCGGCATGATCGGCGACATGGTCAAGGGCCGCGTGCCCGAGGCCGAACTGATCGTCTCCGGTTCCGATGGCGATCGCCGCAACTACAAGGTCGACTTCGGCAAGATTAAGAACGTGCTCGGCTACAAACCCGAGTTCACGCTCGACGATGGCATCAGCCAGATCCTCAAGGCTTTCTTGAAGGGCGATGTTACGGACTACCAAGATTCGCGCTACAGCAACGTCAAGTTCTTGTCCGCCGACGAAGCCCAACAGCTCGTTCGCGTGGACAACGAGTGGCTGCGATCGCTGATCGACGGGAAGCCGGAAATGCCGATGCAAGCCGTGGTCGGCGAAGCCGATCCGGTCGTCACCCCTCGCTAA
>JBKJIP010000125.1:0-3142 GCA_046598515.1 Fimbriimonadaceae bacterium
TGCCCATGCCGTGCTCATGTCCAGGAGGTTGACGAAGAACTCGTTGGTGAGCGACCCCGGATGGACGGTGAAAAGGCCATGTCGAGAGCTACCGACGTTAATGTTTATCGCGCGAAGGCCGCCGATTAAGACCGTCATCTCCGGTGCCGTCAGGGTCAGGAGTTGGGCCTTATCGATAAGCAGCGCTTCCGCCGACACGGCGAAGGCGGCCTTCTGATAGTTCCGGAAGCCGTCGGCCTTCGGCTCTAGAACGGCAAAGGATTCAACATCGGTCTGAGCCTGCGACGCATCCGTTCGGCCCGGGCTGAATGGCACGGTGACGTCCACCCCCGCCGCCTTCGCGGCTTGCTCGACACCAGCGTTGCCGGCGAGAACGATGAGGTCGGCCAGAGGGACCTTTTTGGTGCCCGCATTAAACTCATGCTGGATGTTGCCTAGGACTCCCAACACGCGAGCGAGCTGTTCGGGCTGATTCACCGCCCAATCCTTCTGGGGCGCGAGGCGAATGCGCGCTCCGTTCGCTCCGCCGCGCTTGTCCGAACCGCGGAAGGTCGAGCATGAGGCCCATGCCGTGCCAACGAGTTCGGAAACGGTGAGCCCGGACGCAAGAACTTTGGCCCTCAAAGCAACCACATCGGCGCTGTCGATCGCCGCAGAATCAACGGCCGGCAGGGGATCTTGCCAGATGAGCTCTTCTCGCGGCACTTCCGGACCCAGATAGCGGGAACGCGGGCCGAGGTCCCGGTGCGTGAGCTTGAACCAGGCGCGGGCGAACGCATCCGCGAAAGCCTGCGGGTTCTCCAGGAATCGCCGCGAGATCTTCTCGTAAACGGGGTCGAAGCGAAGCGAGAGGTCGGTCGTCAGCATCGTCGGCTTATGCTTCTTGACCGGATCGTGTGCGTCTGGAATGATCGCCTCAGCATCCTTGGCTTCCCACTGGTGGGCACCGGCGGGACTCTTCGTAAGTTCCCACTCAAACTTGAACAGGTTCTCGAAGAAGTTGTTGCTCCACTGGGCGGGGGTGGTGGTCCAGGTGACCTCTAGACCGCTGGTGATCGTGTCGCCGGCATTTCCATTCCCGTATCGGCTGTGCCAGCCGAAGCCCTGCGCTTCAAGATTCGCCGCTTCCGGCTCGTCGCCGACGTTGTCGGTCGGGCCCGCGCCGTGGGTTTTTCCGAACGAATGCCCACCCGCGATCAGAGCGACGGTTTCTTCGTCGTCCATCGCCATTCGGGCGAATGTTTCGCGAATGTCCTTCGCGGCGAGAAGGGGATCGGGGTTTCCGTCCGGACCTTCCGGATTGACATAGATCAGACCCATTTGAACGGCGGCCAGCGGGTTCTCCAGGTTTCGGCTGTGCACCTTGCCATCGGCCGGATTATCGGATACTTGAACTGACTGGTTCTTAGGGTTGGCGACGCCTTCTTCGCCGTGGGCATACCGGACGTCGCCTCCGAGCCATTTCGCCTCGCGGCCCCAATAGACATCCTGATCCGGCTCCCATGTATCTTCGCGCCCGGCCCCGAATCCGAAAGTGCGGAAACCCATCGTCTCCAGCGCCACGTTGCCGGCGAGGATGATGAGGTCGGCCCACGAGATTTTCTGGCCGTACTTCTGCTTAATCGGCCAGAGCAATCGGCGCGATTTGTCGATGTTCACATTGTCGGGCCAACTGTTGAGAGGTGCAAACCGCTGCTGCCCACGTCCACCACCGCCGCGACCGTCGCCGATGCGATACGTGCCCGCGCTGTGCCAGGCCATGCGGATGAACTGAGGGCCGTAGTGGCCAAAGTCGGCGGGCCACCAGTCCTGGGCATCCGTCATCAAGAGCCGGAGGTCGTTCTTAAGAAGGTTGAAATCCAGCTTCGCGAACTCGGCCCGATAATCGAACTCAGGTGCCAGCGGGTTTGACTTGGTGGAATGCTGGTTCAGCAGGTCGACCCGAAGATGGTTTGGCCACCAGTCACGATTCGAGGTGCCGTGGCCGAAGTCCGGCGAGCTTTTGAAGGGGCATTGGGATTCAGGTTCAGTTGACATGGGTTTGCTCTTTTTGAGTTTGCTGGCATGAGGGACAAGTCCCCCAGTAGACAACTTCCGCCTCGTCGATGACGAAGCCATGATCGTTGGATGGTTCGAGGCAGGGGGCCGCGCCGACGGCGCAGTCGATGTCGACGGTGGCATAGCACTGGCGACAGATGAGGTGGTGATGGTTATCGCCGACGCGGGTCTCGTAAAGAGCCGGCCTCCCCGCCGGTTCTATTCGTCGGATTATCCCGGCGGCGACGAGGGCGTTCAGGTTGTCGTAGACGGCTTGTCGAGACAGCGACGGCAGGGTCTGTTTGGCGGCTTTGTAGATGAAATCCGCATCGCGGTGCTTGCCCTCGAAATCGATCGCTTCCAGCACGGCCCGGCGGGGCGCCGTCATGCGCATTTTCGCACTTCGAAGCAACCCCTCCAACTCATCCGTCACGCTTTGACTATACCTATTTAACTGGACACAGTCCAGATATGATTTGAGTCATCGGATTGTAGGACAGCCAATAAACCAATTGTGGGTCGCGGGGGTATGTACCGCGACATCCGACTAAGAACGTGGGGCTACTTATCCGCAGCCTGACCCACGACGATCGGCACATAACCGAACTCCAACCCCTTTGGCGGCTTCACGAGGAGCGCCGGGTCCAGTTTGACCAGCTTGCCCGTCTTTGGCGGAGCCATGTAGGTGCCGCTCGACGACCATGATCGATGGATCTTCTCGATGAAAGCCTGCAGTTTCGCATTCTTTGCCGCCGACCAGTTGTATTGCTGGAAGGAGGGCTGATCGACGAATCGGTACCAGGCGTAAGTCACCTTCGAGCCATCGACGAGGCGGACGCTAAAGGGGCGCGATTTCGGACCCGGCTTTGTCCAAGCCGCTGATGTGGGGGTTTCGTAGGGCGCGCCCGGCTTGGCGAGTCGGAATTCTTGGGTGAGCAAGCCGGTCTCGGCGGGGACATCCTTGGCGTCCACGGCTTCTCGTTTGTTTCCGTTTTGCCGGAAGTATTGGGGGAAGACGCCGCGGCTTCCCTTGCCCGAAGCGTTCCACTGAAGGCCCCAGACGTTGCCTTCGAAGACCTTGGTGGTCACAAGCTCCTCGACTCCG
>JBKJIP010000178.1:0-3027 GCA_046598515.1 Fimbriimonadaceae bacterium
AAGCGGGCAACTGCCGGGTCTTCGATCTTGTTTGCGGCTCCCTCGAAGCCAAGAAGCGAATCGGCTATCTGCCCGAAGTCGCGATGTACTATCCGTATCTCACGCCTTTGGAAACCCTCCAGCTTTACGGAGAACTCCAAGGCTTCCGCGGCAAAGAGCTTAGAAAGCACTCAACGGAGCTGTTGGAACTCGTTGGCCTGAAGGATGCGATGACGAAGCGCAATCGAGCTCTGTCCAAGGGCATGCTCCAGCGCGTTGGCATCGCGCAGTCTTTGCTGGGCAATCCTGAGCTTCTGGTTCTCGACGAAGTGACCAGTGGTCTTGACCCGGTCGGCCGGCAAGAGTTGCGAAACATCCTGAAGGACCGTCAGAAGAACGGCGCGACGCTTTTCTTCTCGAGCCACGAGCTGAGCGAAGTGGACATGCTCTGCGACCGTATTCTGCTGATCCACCAAGGCAAGCTGATCGAGGAGAGAAACCTCGAGTCTCTGAAGAGCGAGCTTCGCCAATACGTTCTGGTTTATTCCGGGGCGGTCTCCCTCGTCGATTTGGCTTCGGAATGGGAGCAGGAAGGCTCCGACCGCTATCGAGCCCGATTCCACACGAAGGAAGGCCTCTTGAAGGCCGTGGACCGCGTCCAGGCGGGCGGTCAAAAGATCCTCGACATCGTAGCCCAAGAGGGCTCCCTCGAAGACTATTTTGTCGACACCATTCAGAAGGCAGCGTAAGAAGTTATGAGCAAGATCATCGTTTGGAAAGCCCTCGCCCGCGGCGTCCTATTGGATGCGGTTCGGCGAAAAGACCTTTGGGTTGTGGCCATTCTCGGATTCCTCATCATGGCCAGCGCGGGCATGCTCGGCTTTTTCGGCTTGGACGGGCTCGAAGTATTCGCGAAGGACTTGGCCGTAACGGTTCTGGGAATCTTCTCGACCATCGTTGCCATCTTGACCGCCTCCCGCGGCATGCCGGAAGAGATCAAGAATCGGACACTTTATCCCCTCCTCGCTCGGCCTATCACGCGGTTTGATCTGCTTTTCGGGAAGTTCATCGGGGCGACCATCGCAACTTGGATCTCGTTTCTGATCCTGGTTGCGCTGACCGGCTTGGCGCTCTTCGTGTTTGGCGTTCGATTCGAGATGATTGCGCTCCAATACATTCTTCTCAAAATGATGGGATTGGCCGTTCTCTGTGCGGTGAGCCAAGCTTTGAGTTGCTACATGACGCCGCAGGCGGCGGCAACGATGAGCTTTATCATCGCATTCGGCGGAGCCATGCTCAGTCGCGCGTTCGTCATGGCTTACGGCACTGCTTCTGAGCCTGTACAGGTCGGGTTCAAGTTCGTGAACGCGGTGCTGCCTCAGTACAGTCTGTTCGACATTGGCCCGCGGGTGGCAAATGAGCACTGGTCTCCAGTGCCGATTTGGGTTGTGGGAGCGCTGGGCCTCTATATGACGATCTACATTGCCGGGACGCTCGGTTTGAGCTGGATGCGATTCCGGAAGCAGGCGATCTGATGAAGGTGGCTCCGATTCTCGTATTGCTTGGCTTGGCCGGTTCGGGCTATGTCTCGAACTCGCTGAAGTCTTATACCGAGGCACCGGTGGTTCCGGCCGGACTAGACGCCCATGAGACGAATGCGGGCGCTTCGGTTCTCGGACAGTTTCGAACAACGGCGACCGGGTGGCTCTGGCTCCGCACGGACCTCTACCTGCACAATGGCGTCGAAATGCGGATGCTCTCCGATGAAGAGCTGAAGGCAGGTCGGACCGGTGCGGGTAGCAAGGATGTAGAGCTTGGCGAAATCCTGAACGACAGCAAGACGGTGACTCTCGTGCCGCCGAAGCAACACGACTTTCGGGGTTTCTTCGGTGATATCGAGCGGGCGACCCAGTCCTACGAGTCGATGGAGCAGCATGATCATAACTCCCCGAAGGACGCCTTGCCGCTGTTCCGGCTGATGACGTGGGTCGATCCACACTTTGTGCCCGGCTGGACGACCGCCGCCACGATCGTCGCCCAAGAGAGAACCGACGATTCATTCTTCAAGGCAGTTCAACTGCTAGAAGAGGGTCTCGAAGCGAACCCGCAGAGCGTCGTGATCCTTAATGAATTAGGCCGGTTCTTTTCCGGCAAGCGGAAGGATCACAAGACGGCCCTGTCCTTCTTGGTCCGCGCGACCTCGCTCAACCTGGATTTGAAGCGATTGGATGAGACCGAATTAGAAGCTTATCAGAATGCGTTCCGATGGGCGGCCCTTGCCTTCAGAGAAACGGGTCAAACCGCGCGCCAGCAAGAAATGGCGGTCGCGGGTCTGGCCATTTTCCCGGAGGACGCGGTCTTGCGGCGCCTCATCGGGGAACCTCCCTATTTCCTTTCGGAGAAGGGGCAGAGTGAATGGATGGAGAAGATGGTGAAGGATGCTAATCCGGATGCGACCTTCGACAAGCACGATCATGATCATGATCATGACGGTCACGCGGATCACTAAGACGGGTCTTCGACCTGGGCTACACACGGTCGCACTTTCAGGGCGCTTCCCAGACCCGTATCATGGGCTTCCAGCCTGGTTTTTGGGCTCTGTTGGTGGGTGCCTAACCCAGGCCTCCGGCGCGAGCCTATCGGCGCGCGCCTGCGACCTGGGCTGCTCACGGTCGCCCTTTCAGGGCGGGGGAGATCGCTCCGCGATCCGTAGCATGGGCTTCCAGCCCATGTGTCCCCGAGGACTGTGACCTTTTCATGTCGCGGTACGAACCCCCGCGACCCACAATTGAGAACTCCTATTGCTAGCGTTTGGGTAGTTCCAGCCCACGCGGGGCACGGATGGAGCCTGTCGCATTAAGAGGGCGGCGGATGTATTGTGCCGCCGTGGCCCAGCTCTCAAGTTCAACCACAACTTGCCCGCGGGGCACGATCGAGGCTGTTGCATTGTGTTGGTTTGCTTCGTCTTTAGGATATGCCCAAGCATGTGAGGAAAATGCGGGTTTTCCGGCGTGAGCCGGAGCCTGAGTTGTTTCCATCTAGCTTGGA
>JBKJIP010000190.1:0-5120 GCA_046598515.1 Fimbriimonadaceae bacterium
GGAATCGCCATCGAGAAAGGCGCAGGCGTCAAAGCCACCGTTAAGCAATCGCGCGGCGAAAACGCGTTGAGCGGAATCACGAACCGGCCGGGCCGACTCGCCGTAGAGTTCGTCGAGGTCAAGACCGTCGACGGTCAGACCTTGCCCATCGGCGCCGAGAGCGCCGGGGGAGGAACGCACAGCTTCACGCGCGCCAATACGGGCAAGCAGGACGTTATTGAGAAGCTCGAGCGGCTTTCGGACGATCAGAACGTCAAAGACACCCTGGCCAGAATCCAAACATCATTCAGTAACGGCGAAGCGCCGAAGTTCGATGACCCCAAATCGAAGGAAGCCCTAACCAAGATCTCGAAGGAACTCGACTTAAAGGCTTTGGGCAAAGCCATTGCCGAAGACCGCATGGGCGAGGTCTCGGCATTCTTCGAGTCCACAAAAACCGCGAGCGCAGCGGCAAGCGCTCTGACTTCCGGCGGGATCACGTTCGCCGCGGTCATGGAACTAGCCGATGTGGCCGGCGATATCGGGAATAAGTTCACGCGCATGTTAGGGGGCCGAACGATTCGAGCCTATCCCGGCACCGAAGTTACGGCTTTCATCGGTAAGAGCACCGAGGTTCGGACCAAGTAAGCTCAGTGTCATGAAGCGTCTGCTGTTAGCCGGTTTGTTCGCCCTCACCGCCTTTGCGGGGGCGGGAGACGACATGAAAGTCTGGTTCGTGTATCTGATGCGCGGCGATGGGCCGCGCCCAACGGATCAGAAGGCTCTCGAAGACATGCAGAAGGGACACATCGACAATCTCGTCGATATTGGCAAAAATCACGGAGGACTTGCCGCCGGTCCGCTCGACGATCCTGGGCAGAATCGCAGAGGAATCGTCGTCGTTCGGGGTAAGTCGGAAGAGGATGTCAACGCCCTGTTTGATCGGGACCCGTACATGAAGTCCAAAATCATGCGTCCTAAGGCATTTTCTTGGAGCGTCGACCCCGCCGTCTTCAAGAACACCACCGTCGATCCTAAAGGCATGGCGGAGTATCGACTTGTCGTATTCACACCCGGAAAAGCCCTTCGTCCGATCAACGATTCGATCATGAATGAGCATCGCGAATTCCTCGATTCCATGAAGGCGAGCCACCATTTGCGGGTGATCGGCAAAGTCTCGGGAGCGACCAAAATTCGCGAAATCGCCATCTTTGAGAGCAAAGATGAGAAAGGAATCGCCGAAACGCTGGCGAAAGACCCGTTAGTCCAAAACTCGCTGCTGGAAGTAGAGATAATTCCTTTGTGGATGCTCAAAGGAATCTTCGGGTCTTAATCGCGGATCGAGCGGAGAGACTCGACAAATTTCTTTCCGCCGAACTGCCGGAGTTCAGCCGCACCCGGCTGACCGAATTGATCGACTCGGGCGGAGTGACCGTGGATGGTCGCGCCGAGAAGCGCTCGTTCAAGTTGTCCGAAGGTATGTCGGTTAGTTTGCCCTTGCCGGAGGATCGCGCAGCGCACGATCTCACGCCCGCCGACATTCCAATTCAAGTGCTTTACGAGGATGACGACATGATGGTCGTCAACAAACCCCGCGGCCTGGCCACGCACCCCGCCCCTTCCCTTCGCGAGCCGTCTCTGGTCAACGCGCTGCTCGGCATGCGCACCGACCTGAGCTCGACTGGCGGCGCCTTCCGCCCCGGCATCGTGCACCGGCTGGATAAGGAGACTACCGGCGTTTTGCTGATCGCCAAAACGGACGCCGCTCATGTGAGCCTGGCCAAGCAGATCGAGAAACGAACGGCGAAGCGGGAGTATCTGGCGATCGTCCTAGGCGACCTCAGAATCGACGGAAACTCCATGCGGATCGAAGCTCCAATCGGTAGGGATCCGAAGAATCGCCAGAGAATGGCCCTGACTCAGGAAGGCAAATCCGCGACGACTCACTTGTCGGTTGTTCAACGAGTAGATGCCGGCACCCTCATCCGTTGCCGCCTGGAGACGGGTCGAACCCACCAAATCAGAGTCCACCTCGCCTCCATCGGCCACCCGGTCCTGGGAGACACCGTTTATGGTGGACGCAGCACCGAAGCCATGCAGCTTCACGCATGGCGCATCGAGTTTGAGGATTTAAAAGGCACGACGCACTCCGTGGAAGCGCCGCTACCTCCGGACTTTCTGGCGACTCTGGCCTCCCCTTCTCCATGATCGGATGTTTGTGCCGATTAGGGAGAAGGGGCCGGGGGATGAGGGTCAGGAGCTGTGGAATCAGGAAGTAAGTTTGTTCACTTCACACGCCCTCGATTGGAGTGCCGACCGGCTATCGAACGAGCCCTGGTTCCGAGCGTCGCAGACGGAGGCCGGGTAGCACGCCACACGATGGCGTGTGGCGTGAACAAGCTCGATTGCGTCGATAACCGGCTAGCAAATGAGTCCTGATTCCAAAGCTTCCGGAACCCTCACCCCCTGCCCCCTCTCCCTAATCGGCACGATCATCCGATCAAGGGGAGGGGAAAGCCGAACTATTTCCCCCCGCCACGACATTAAGAATCGCTAACGGCGACACCGTCGTCGTAACAGAGGTGAGTGAAATGAAGAAACTAAAACTGTTCGTGTTGTTGAGCGTTCTTGGCGCGATCCTGGTGGGATGCGCGGAGAAGCCGATTGAAGTCGATTCCAGCGACAAAGGCGGGAAGGGCGGCGGGAAGGAAACCGAAGACGGTCTACGCAAATAGGCCGTCTTCGAAGGTGAAGTTAGCCGCCTTTGGCGGCTTTCTCGAATCGCTCCAAACGCGCAAGGACATCCTTGCGCGTTTTTTCGTCTACGTCCTTCGCCTTCGCCATCATCTTCGCAGCGAGGCGTTGGTTCTGGACGGCCTTGTCGAACAGGTTGTTCTTGAACTGCGCGAGAGCGAGAGTGTCGACGATCATCCAATCCTTCCATTCGCTCGCCTCGACGGCTCGCTCGGCCACGGCCAAAGCGGCGGGAAAATCGCGTCGGGGGATGCTCGCTTCCTCATCGAGGATGCTCCAGGCCATCTGATTCAGGGTGAGTGCATCATTCTTGAACAAGCTCGTTGACAGCTCTTTAGCCCAGGGCCCCATGCGGTCGTCGCCGCTCACCATCATGAGTTGGAACTTGATCATGCTCAGGTTCTCTCGAAACTCAGGATTGGCCATCAGAGCCCGGTCCGCGAGTTCGATCGCTTTCGCGAAATCACCCCCGTTGGCAGCTTGGTTGATCGGGCCGACCGCGTTGCGGAAGCGCAAGGCCTTCGCGGCTTCCTCTTCCGCCTTCTTCCCTTCCGTGCTCACGTCAAACTTGCCCGCCGCCATCTTCTCGAGGACCGGATCGAGGGCCATGGGATGGCCGATCCAAGCGATCACGCCGTCTTGAACCACGAATGTCGCCGGAATCGCATTCAGACCCGCCGCGTCCATCCAAGTCTTCGCCATGAACTGGCCGGTATCGTCAGCGGCGACGTTGTAGCCCATATTCTTCGCGTTGCCCTTCACGAAGGAGGCAACATTCTCGAGAAACTTCTCATCTTTCTGGTCTTCGAAGATGCTCACGCCCGTGAAGGTGATCTTCGGATACTTCTTCGCCAGTTCCGTGACGTGCGGCATCGCGACTTTGCAGGGGCCGCACCAGGTCGCCCAGAATTCCATCACGTAAATGCCCTTCGATTCGATCTTATCGAACGGCTTCCCTTTGATCCACTTGGCAAACTGGACCTTGGGGGCCGGCGACCCAATCTTCAGGGCTTGGGCATGGGCACCGACGACGAAAGCGCCGAACGAAGCGATGGCAAACAGACGAGACAAATTCACAACCTAAAGGACGTGCAACTCCCCGCACCCGGTTCCCTCAACTCCAAATCCACCTAGCGGAGGGAGACCGGTGCCGTGGCCGTTCTCACTGCAGTCCCGATCGACCTCCTAACTCCATAAATGAACTGTAACCCGCTTACGGGGACGAGCTTCCCCCAATATGGATAGATCCATGTGGGGCGCGGATGCCCGTCCCGCGCCTCCCGCCGCCAAGTTAGGGATTGATCCGGAACGTCCCCGTCTTCTCTCCGGCGCTCACTCGAGCCGTGACCGTAACCGTCTTCTGACTCGTAACCGGCGTCGTGGTGATCGAGAAGATCACCTGGGTTGCCCCCGGGGGCACGATCACCGTGCTTGGCATCGTGGTGTTCGCAGAGTTGTCGAAGACCGCAATCGTTCTTCCCGAAGGTCCCGCGACGCCGTTGATCACGATCCGGCACGACACATCGTTTCCGCCCGTCACCACCGACGGCGTGAAGGCGAGCGCGGTCGGAACCAGCGGCGTTAAGGTCAACGGGCAAGACCGGGTCACCACGCCGCGCTTGGCGTAGATCATCGTATTGATGGGGCTGTTCACAGCCGTTACTTGAATCGCGAACGCTTTCGCACTCTGACCGGCGGGAACGATAACCTGGGCGGGAGTCGTCACCAGCGAGCTGTCGTCGTACGTGGTGAAGGTCACGTTCTGGAGGGCGTTGTCGGTAAGCCCGATCGTGCCTTGCACATAGTTCTGACCCGCTACCGTCTGCTTGTTCAGCCCAAAGGAGAAGGCGGGAACGCTGGTGCCCCACGGCTGCCCGGATACCGAAGAGACACTGTACGCCACGGGCGTCCCGCCCATGTCCTTAGCGGACTCAATCCCCAAGAACTGGACGTTGCCAAGCTCAGCTCGGACATAGCCCGGCATATCCGCCCATCCGATGGCCATGGTCATCAGATGCAGCCGAAGATGCATCGGCTCGCCAAAGACGAACTCCTCGGTGATGGACAAGGTTTGGCCCACGAAATTGGCGCCCTGCTCCGTGCCGTCGCCGTACTTTTCGTAAACGAAGTGATTCGTCTGCTGAGCGCTTTCGCCATAGTTCACGGCGATTCGCACGCGATTGCTCTGGAAGCCTGTCCGCCCAAGGAGCGGGTTCACTCCCCCCTCACACACGACCGATCCCTCGACACGAACCCGGTATGTCACCCGGCATCGCTGCCCGGTCAACGCCGGGTTGTCGAACGTGAGGAGGTCCCAGTACTGGGCAATGGCCGTGACCTGCATTGTGAATGGGAGCCCCAGGTTGTTCGGGCTCGTACCCTCGGAA
>JBKJIP010000461.1:0-4374 GCA_046598515.1 Fimbriimonadaceae bacterium
GAGATCGTCGATCAGCCATTTGCGCCGACCAAACTGGGGCTCGAATCGAAGGAAACGATCGAGGCATTTCAATGGTTCATCGACCTGCGATTGAAGCACAAAGTTGTTCCCGACCAGATTGAGGAAGAGTCGGAGGACAGCGAGAGTCGCTTCCAGAGCGGACGGACGGCGATGTTTCTGAACAGTCGGCGTGGGGTGCCGACTTACCGCGAGATCACGTCGTTCGATTGGGACGTCGCACGGCTCCCCCGAAGGGCCAATCAAGCGGGAATCCTTCACGCGGATGCCTACTTCATGCCGAAGTCGGTGAAGAACAAGGAGGCCACTTGGACTTTCATCGAGTACGCGAACTCGATTGAGGGGCAGACGATCGTAGCTGAATCGGGCCGGACGGTCCCATCGCTCATTTCCGTCGCTCGCTCGGAAGCCTTCCTGAATCCGAAGCAAAAGCCGGCGTCGAGTCGAATCTTCTTGAATACGCTCAAGGACTTGCGGGCGGTACCGCTGCATCCGGCATGGGCGGAGATCGAGACGATCGCGACCGATGAGATCGAGCGGGCATTCTACGGGGTCGTGAGCTTGGACGAGGCTCTCAAGACTCTGATGGAACGGACGAAGGGCCACCTCACCGAACTACACTGATGCCGCAGAAGCAACGAAAGGGAAGCCTTGCGGATAAGCGTACGCGCTCCGTCATGTGGATGCTCGCGCCCTTCATTTTGGGTTCGATTTTCCTATACGTCATCCCTTCCATGGTTTCCTTCGCGATGGCGTTCACGCGGTTCGATGCCCTGACGCCGGCGCAGTGGGTTGGCCTGGACAACTTCACCCTTTTGTTCTCCGATCGATTCTTCGCGAACTCGATGAAGAACTCGTTCTACTACATCGCCCTTTCAGTCCCGCTCCGGATCGGGGCGGCTCTGGCGCTGGCGTTGTTCTTGCATCGGCGTCGGAAGGGAGTTGGGACAGCGCGGGTAGCGGTGTTCCTCCCAACCGTTATCCCGGACGCAGCCTTCGCGATGATCGGTCTGTGGGTTTTTAACCCACTGTACGGTCCGCTCAATATGGCGCTATCGAAGGTGGGAGTTATGCCGCCCGCATGGCTGGTCGATCCCGCTTACGCGAAGCTCGCGTTTGTGATCATGTCGGTCTTTCAGATCGGCGAAGCCTTCGTGATCTTGCTCGCCGCTCGGTCAGAGATGGCGACGGAATGGTTCGAGGCGGCCGAAATCATGGGCTGCTCGCCTTGGAAGAGTTTTCGCACGATCATTTGGCCGGTGATCATGCCCTGGCTGGTGCTGCTCGTGGTGCGAGACCTCATGATGAGCTTCGTCACGACGTTTACCCAGTCTCACTTGATGACCCAAGGCGACCCTTATTACGCGACCATGTTTGCCTCGCTGTTCGCCTATGAGGAGGCATTCGATCGATTCCACTTTGGGCTAGCGTCCGCCGTGATGGTTCTTGTTTTCTTGGGCGGGCTCGTTCTGATTTCGTTGGTCGCGCTGGCGGCGAGGAGAAATCTGAATGCTGTCTAGGGCCAAGCCGTGGTTCGGAGCGCTGGCCCTTCTCTTGGTCGCGCTTCCATTTGTTTTGCCGATCTTCTGGATGCTATCTGCCTCGCTCCGGCAACCCGGATTACCACCGCCCCGCACGATCGAGTGGATCCCCTCTCCGATCACATGGACGAACTACGTTCGGGTGTTCGAGATGCTGCCCTTCGGCAAATACTTGCTGAACTCGCTGCTAGTCACGTTCATCGCCGTCCCCTGCACCCTCCTGACCGCCTCCTTGGCCGGTTACGCTACTTCTCGCCTCGGCCCGAAGGACCGACAAACGATTGTTTACGGCGCGATCGCCTTGCAGTTGGTCCCGTTGATCACCTTATGGTTGCCCCGATTCTTGATGTTCAAGCAGGTCGGCATTACGAACACGTTTTGGTCGTTGCTCATCCCGGTCGTCATGGGGAGCGCGCCTTTGTTCACACTCCTTTACTACCGAAGCTGCCGGTCGATCCCGACCTCATTGTTCGAAGCCGCCGAACTTGATGGGGCTCCGCAGGCGAAGGTGTGGTGGCGCGTGGCCATGCCGCTCGTGCGTAGCACGACGATGGCCGTGTCTTCGCTCACTTTCCTGATGTTTTGGGGCGACTACCTGAATCCAATCCTCTATCTCAAGTCGCAGGCGCTGTACACGTTGCCGGTGGGTCTTCAGCAACTGCAACAACTCGACAAGACGAACTGGCCCCTGCTCATGGCCGCCTCCACCATCCTCGTCGCGCCAACCGTCGTCATGTTCCTTCTCGTGCAGAAGTTCTTCCTGCAGGACGGTCGGCTCGGCGGCGCGACGGTCGAGTGAACCACCCTTGAAGTGGCTAATGACCCAAGCGGTTCCAAGCGGAGTCGACGATTTCTTGTACCTTTCGTTCGGAGTTAGATTGCTTGCGCGTAGGTATCGGCTCCTCGACTGTTACCGGCACCGTTTTCGTCTTCAGTTCGGTTACCTCTTTCGGGTTCAGGATGAGGTAGGCCGCAACCGCGAGAAGGCAGAGAGCATAGGCAAGCAGGACCGCTCTCGAACCCCAAACTTTGATTGTGGTCCAGGCCTGCTGGAGTGAACTTGGTCGCGCACCGAGCGGGATTAGCTTCGCTGCACCGGAACGGAAGAATAGTCTCCTCAAAACCCATTCGAGGATCGAATATGCGCCCGGCAGCAGTAAGAGAACGAAAAGGGTCCAGGTGAATCGGGTTGACGCGGCCGAGGTGGCGCCCAAATCCACGCCGTTAACGACGCGCTGGTAAAGCAGGACCACGCCTCCCGATGCGGCGGTCACGATTCCGACAGTGGAGAGGATGACATCCCACTTGCGGGCGATGACGCCGCGGATGATCTCGGTCAGCGTATAGATGCCTACCAAACCGGCCATAACCTTTGCGGCCATAGGAAGGGCACCTTCCCACACTCCGAAGAAGGTCAGGAGCAGGACAACCGCGGTAATCGTGAAGAAAACTTGAAACCAGTAGCGGAAGGCGATGAAGAACGGTCGACGCGGAACAGTCGCCTCCACAAACATCCAGAGCAGCTTCGCGATCCGGGCCAACCATCGTTCTGGGAGGGTCGTCTGGCCGGGGCTCTTATCGACGCCGTCGAGCAGTTCGGTTACGATCTCGACACTGGCGGGAGCGAGGACCCATAGCTTTTCTCGAGATAGCGCGGGCGGTTTCGGCACATGGGCGTCACCCGCTTTCGCCGATTGGAAGGGCTTGAGAATCTCAAGCTGAGCGGGAGTGATCACCCCTCGGTTGGTAAGATCGGTGAGATTCATACGGTGGCACCTATGCTGTCAGCGAACACGACTTTCGCCAATTCTTCCAGCCGTTCGATCGCCCGATCATTGCTTTCTTCGGGTAGTGGCTCTCGGCCGTCCGTTGTTTTTGGCTGGCCGCGCAGCTCTTCCAAGGCGCCGCCAATGATGGCGATTTGGGCTTGCGGCAGCAATTTGTCGGCTTTATCTCTGGGGAGATATGTGCGAAGGATGACCTCGGCGGCATCAAGGCGGCCCCAAACGATGTCGAGAATACGGCCGGGGCGTGTTAGAAAGGCGGCGAAGTGGCCGAGTCCGATGCCGGACAGCTTTTCAACCGGATTTGGCACATCCTTCGTGAGCGAGCGGGCATCCATCGGACTGATCCGCACGAGGTCGAGCGCATAGCTATCGGCCATGCCGGCTTGGTAGAGCAAGGGGAACATTCGGGCGTCATGCTGTTCGAACTTGTCGAACGTGATGGCCGGGTCGTTAAGCTCCGAAATCTTGCGCTTGTAGGCAGTCTTCTTCTGTTCGAGACTCATGATCCGCCGGAGTGCACGCAATAGATCGACCAGAAATTTTGGTCGCTTCGCGCGAAAGGCGTTATCGGTTAGATCAGCGTCAGGAATACCATCCCGAAGTACTAGTCGAGCCCGTTTGATGGACGTTGGCAGATTTGCGTTGGACCGATCGTCCGAAGTTCTTACCTGCACATAGGAAAGCTCGGAGACGCTGACACGCAGTTTCAGCAGGCAGTCTAGGACTGTCCGCTGATTGTCGCTCAAGCTTGCGAAAATCGCATCTCTCCGCTCCGGGTCAAGGCGATATTCATCTAGCGCCGCCCGCATGCGGGCGAAGCTATCCTCCGGGCGAACCCAAGTGGTGTCGAGCCCGTCGCTCTTGGCCATGGGTGCCACATCGGCCTTGGGAGAAGAGCTAGCCTGTGACCGAAACTCGCTGTACAAGTCTGAGACCTTCTCGACGGCCTCATCGTAGCCTAAATTACTCTTGTCGGAACTCAGTGTCTTCTCATCAGAAAGGCTTTTGGGCGGAGACGAATCGTCGCC
>JBKJIP010000472.1:0-5827 GCA_046598515.1 Fimbriimonadaceae bacterium
GGTTGTCAGTAAATCGTAAATCGTAAATTGTAAATCGTAAATCGACGGGCGGCTTCGCCCGAACTCTGGCAACCTTGGGCGAGCTAGCGGCATGTGAGCCAAAAAAGAATGAGCGGCATGGTATCCATGCTCCGCGATTACGACTTACGATTTACGGAGCCAATTGCAAATCTCGGTTCCACATGCTGCAAAACGCCCTCGACCTTTCGAGGATCTTCATTTTCAGGTTCCCGGTCCGTCGATTTACGATTTACAATTTACGATTTACACGCCCATCCAGACGACTTTTGCAACTTGCCTCTACGATTTACGAGATCACACTTCCTCATCATCGACCGGCTTCGCATCAAACTGGTTCGCCCGCTCGCGACGCTTAACCTGTCCGTAGCTCGACTGAGTCGGGGCCTCGGGAGCGGCGGAAGGGCCGACCGGTGCCGTCTGACGAGTCAGGCGTACCTTGGAAGAAGCCGCGCGGGCCATTCCGAGCATCGTGTTATCCTCACCCTTGCGCCGCGCGATGCTGCGATCCCAGAAGTACAAGATCGGGGCCGCGTTGAAGATTGAAGAGTAGGTGCCGGAGACGATACCGACAAGCATCGCCAGGTTGAAGTGGCGAAGGTCGTTCGTGGCGGATCCCATCACAACGAGGAGGATGAGGGTGACGATAACCGTGGCTGAGGTGTTGATTGACCGGGCTAACGACTGGGTAATCGATCGGTTAATCAAGTGCTCGATATTCTCGTCGGGCAATGGCTTGCGAAGGTTTTCACGTATTCGGTCGAAGATAACGATCGAGTCGTGCGTCGAGAATCCGATGACCGTGAGCATCGATGAGATGAAGAGAGCGCTAATCTGCCACCCGAAGAGGTAGCCCATCGTTGCGGCAAGACCCAGACACACGAGTACGTCGTGCAAGAGGGCAACGATGATGGTGATCGCAAATCTCAATCCGATCACGAACCCACCAAGGGCGAAGCCAAAACGCATGGCAAGGTACAAGATGATCAGCGACGAGCTTAAGACGACGCCAAGGATGGCGTTCCGGATGGTTTCCTCCCGGATCGCAGAACCAACCGCGTTTGTGCCTCGGTCACTGCCCGCGGGTAGACCAAGAGCACTCGAAATCTTGTTGGACGCGGTCTGCGGATCGGCGGGCTTGATTTCTTCCGACGGGGGAAGTGTGATGAGTGCATGCCGCTCAGTGCCCGACGTAGCAAACTGAACGTTCGCTTCGCCGAACTTTGCCGCTTTCAGCTTTTCCGCGATCGAAGTCGCCGTCATGTCGGCGGGCACCGAATACGTTGCTTCGATGCCACCCGTGAACTCAACATTCGGCTTGAGGCCACCAAGGGCAAGGAAGATTACGCCCGGAATGATCGTGAGAAGCGAAATCGTGAAGTAGAGCTTCGATTTCTGCAAAACCTGCATTGGCTTGCTATTCGCTTCCTGCTCCAAGCGCTCGCCGAACCATTGTCGGTTCAGACCGTATAGCTTGGGGTTTGCGCCGATACCCGATCCAACGAGGAAAACGAGCAGCGACCGCGTAATGAAGATCGCAGTGAACAGCGAGATCGCGACGCCGATGATGAGGATGTAGGCGAAGCCTTGGACCGGACCCGTGCCGTAGTTCCATAAGACGGCCGAAGTGATGATCGTACAGGCATTCGAGTCAAGAATCGCCGGGAACGCACGCTTGAACCCGAGATCGATAGCTGTTTGCAGCTTTTTGCCCGCCCTGAGCTCTTCTTTGACACGTTCAAAGACAAGGACGTTCGCGTCTACAGCCATACCGACCGATAGGATGAAACCGGCGATAGCAGCGAGCGAGAATGTCGCGCCGAGCAGTTTGAGCACCGTCAGCGAGAACAGAATGTATAGACCAAGAGCGACGAGGGCGACGAGGCCGGGGAAGGAGTAGTAAGCCAGAAGGAACGCGGCGACGATGGCGATCGAGATGAGGCCGGTCGTTACGATCTGACCCAGCGCAAACTTACCGATTGTCGGGTCGACTTGAACTGCGCCTTCCTGCTTGAGGGAAACGGGCAGTGCGCCCGAGTTCAGAAGGGCGCAGAGGTTCTTGACGTACTCGGTTGAGAAGTTGCCCGTGATGACACCGCTGCGGTCGATAACCGCGCCATTCTCAAGTGCGGCGACGCTCAGGACATGGCCGTCGAGAACAGCCGCGAGATTCTCGCGCTTGTTCGCATTGGCGACACACCAAGCGCGCATCTTCGCTCCACCCTGGGCGGAGAATTCAAACGAAGGAATCCACTTGCCATTGTACTGCGTAGGGGCCGCGCTGATGAGCTCATCGCCCTCGATGATCGGAACCCAGCCATTGATGACGGCTTGATATTCTGGGTTTGCCGTCGTTTTCTTCTCGTCGGTCCAGAAGCTGATCTTCTTCGCTTCGGTGCCGAGGGTTCGCTGGAAGGAGACTTCGGGATCGATCTGCTCCTCGTCTTCTCGGTAGACCGTGAATTCCCGGGCCGCCGCGAGTTCGGTGGTAAGGTTTCTAGCCCAATACCACTTGATCTTCGCCGACGTGTACATCGTCTTCATCGCGTCAGCGAGAGAGACCTTACCGGGCAGTTCGACGATGATCTGATCCGTTCCCTTGGGGACGATCTTGAACTCCTGGACGGCGTTGACGGCACTGGCGCGCTTCTCTAGAATCGTCAGCGTTTGGGCCAAAGTCTCGGCCCGCTTATCGGGTTTGACGCCTTCATAGTCGATGCCGATCGTCAAGCGAACGCCACCGGCCACGTCTAGGCCGTAAGAGTAATCCTTCTTCGTATAGGCGAACCCGGAAAGAGCGGCCAAGAGAAGGACAATGCCAAGGAAAAGATAACTACGAGATTGCAAAGTGGGAGAAGCCTCCGAAGCGGATTCGAATCGGCAGAGTATACCGGCTTAAGGCCGAAACTCTTGAGAGTCCACTTCCGTGAGCTTGACCGGCATCAGTGCCGCATTCACTTTCGCGACCAGTTTTCGGACTTGGGCGGGAGCCCCGGCGTCTTGAATCACCGCGTCTCGGTCGATAATGGCACCCGACTGCAAGGGCGCGACGCTGTAAACGGAACCATCGACCAACAAGGCGAGATTCTCCTGCTTTTTCGACATCGCGATGCACCAAGCCTTCACTTTTGCGCCGCCGGCCGAAGTGAAACGGAAGGCAGGAACCCATTTCGAGTTGAAGGAAGTCGCAGTCACGGATTCAATGTCCTCCTTCCCCAAGATCGTGACCCAATCTTTTATCACCTTCGATTCCGCGACCGGCGTCATCGAGTCTGAGGTTGCGAACCGGTAGGGATTCCCCACGGTCGGAGGCACCACGACGGTGTACGGCCGATTGGTTTGCCGGGCCGTCGTCAAGTTTCGGGCCCAACAGAACCGGGTTTCGCCAGGACCCAGTAGCGCACTGCGAACCTCGGCCAGCGTCACCTTCCCGCCAATCTCGAGCCGAATCTCGTCTCGCCCCATAGACCTCACGGAGAACTCCTCTTTCGAAAGATCTGCGAGCCGACTCTCTACGGAGCGGAGGGCTTTGCTCATCGCCTTCGCATGGTCCGCCGTCGCGATCTTGAAAGATCTGCGCGGAGGGTCATCCGAATCCCGCCATGGGGAGAAGAAATCTTGGGACCGCACCCGACCACCAAAACCGCAACCCAGAGTGGCCATCTCATTCGTCCTTCATCCTCGCAAAGTGATAATGGATGAGGGCAAGTAGGATCGGAGAAAGCGCCGGCATGAGAGCGGCATAGAATACGATTGCATAGTGCGCGACGGCTATCGAGGCCACGAACAGGAGCGCCGTCACCCAAATCCGGGCTGAGATGTATCCGGCGAGCTTCGGACTCACTGAGCTGTCGACATGGTTGCCCTTCAGTGCGGTCCGCCACAGCGATGCCATGCAAATCGACATGATCGACGCTATGCTCGCATAGATGGTCCAGGCGAGCTTCGCCCCCGCCGGATCATCTCGCGTGATGCCCATCGCATACTCGCCATAAAGAGCGGCTCCGTAGGGCATTAGAGCCACGAAAAGTAGAACTGACAGGTTGTGAACCATCAATGAATAATCGTAGGATTTCAGATGCCGGACGATACGAGTGTGGACGACCCACGTCAATCCAAGAATCATGAATGCTATGAAAAACCCGAGCAAGGCGGGAAGCTGATCCAAAACCTTTGTGCCCAAATCCTTGGGCCGCTCGGTCTCAGCAAGCTCAGGCACCTTCAAATTGAAGACAAGGAGCATCATCGCGACCGCAAAGACGCCGTCGCTGAGAGCCTTTATCCGATCGAGATCATGCCCACGATCCGCGAGTTCCGCTGAACTATCCCGTGCCGAGCCGAGTCTAAACGCCAAGTGTCACCGAAAGGTCAGACGGTCTAACGTCGGAATCTTTCGCAGAATTCCACCGTACTGAGAAAACAGACATGCGCCTACGTGCTCTATTCCTAGCTGCCGCGGTCCTGGCCAGCGGCTCCGTTTTTGCCCAAACGACACCTGAAAACCCTTCCAAGCCATCCCTCTCCCAGGAGATAAAGGATGCCGTTTTGAAGGATGTCAACAAGGTCATGACCGAGAGCGCCTTCGTTCCCGGTGCTGATTTCAGCAAGTGGTCCGAGTTCATCAAAGGTGAACAAGCCGAGCTCGACAAGGCCACCAACTCCAAGGAGTTCGTCGGCGCGATCAACGCGGCGATGCAGAAGTTTGGCCTGAGCCATATCGTCCTTCAATCGCCCGAGGCGGCCCAGAGCCGGGTTAACAAGAAGATCGTCGGTATCGGCATCCAGATTCAGCCCGAAGCCGGCAAGGGAATCTTGATCGTCAACGTTTTCCCCGGTTCCCCCGCCGATGAAGCCGGGCTTCGCCCCGGCGACATGATCCTGGAGCATAACGGCAAGAAAGCCGAAACGCAAGCGGATTTGGCCGGTGAAGAAGGCCAGCACGCCAATCTCAGCGTTAGCCGCGAAGGCAAAATGCTGAAGTTCGATGTCGTTCGACGCCCTTACTCGAACGTTCGCCCCGAAACCCTTGCCTGGCCGGCAAAGGATACTGCCCAACTCCGCGTTTGGAGCTTCGACCTGAGCTATGACCGAGCCAATGTCGAGAAGCTCATGAAGGAAGCGGCCGGTGCCAAGAATCTTATTCTCGACCTCCGCAGCAATGGCGGCGGCGCGGTTGTGAACATGATTCACCTGCTTTCCCTCGTCGCTCCCGCCGATACGCCGATCGGAACCTTTATCAGCCGCTCCGCCGTGGATCGGTACATCAAGGAGACCGGCGGCAAGGCCGATGAACTCAGCAAGATCGCCAAGTGGTACGACCGACCGCTCAAGACCATGAAGCCCAAGGAACTCGAACCGTTCAAGGGCAACATCGTCGTCCTCGTGAACGGGGCTTCGGGCAGCGCTTCGGAAATCACTGCTGCTACCCTGCAAGAGATGCGCGGCGCCTCGGTAATCGGTTCGAAGAGTGCGGGCGCGGTCCTCGTCTCCGTCATGCGGCCGATCTCAAACGGCTACCTTATGCAGTATCCGATTACCGACTACGTGACGCCGCTCGGCGTTCGCTTGGAAGGTCGGGGCGTTCTGCCCCTACTCGAAGTCAATCCGAATCCCAAGTTCGGTGAGAAGGACGAGTGCCTGGAGAAGGCCGTTCTACACGCACAAAGCAAGCTGCGCGCGGAAGGCGGGAACAAGGGCGGCAGATAAGCTGGCCGAAACTCAAGAAGGGGCCCGCGCGAATCGCGCGGGCCCCTTCTCTTTTTGCCCTTACCAGCCACCGCCCGGCATCCCGGGAGGAGGAGGCGGGCTT
>JBKJIP010000258.1:0-15152 GCA_046598515.1 Fimbriimonadaceae bacterium
AATCTAAATGAACTACCAAGTCTTCCAAGGCGCGTCGCCGGACTCCCAGAGTCCGTTCAGCAGACGCTTCTCCCGAAGCGTGTCCATACACTGCCAGAAGCCTTCGTGCCGATAGGCCGCCAATTGCCCTTCGGCCGCAAGCGCTTCTAGAGACACCGACTCCAAACTCGTCCCGTCCTCCGGGATGTAGTCGAAAATCCCGGGCTCAAAAACGGCGAAGCCGCCGTTTATCCAGCCTTCGCCGGTCTGCGGCTTCTCGGAAAACTTGGTGACCAAATCGCCATCGAAGCCCAGCCCACCAAAACGGGCGACGGGGCGGACGGCGGTGATCGTGGCGATCTTGCCCATCTTTTTGTGATGCTCCAGAAGGGCGTTTAGGTCGACATTGGAGACGCCGTCGCCGTAGGTCATCATGAACGTGCCTTCGCCGACGTGCTCTTTCATGCGCTTCACGCGGCCACCGGTGTTGGAGTCTTTGCCGGTGTCGATCAGATTGACGATCCAGTCTTCATCGGGGCGGATTTCGCGTTGAACGTCTCCCGTCGAGCCGCAGATGCGGAGGTTGCCGCTGAGCGTGAATCGGTCCAAGAAATACCGCTTGATGAGCTCGCCCTTGTAGCCTAAAGCCACATAGAAGTCCTTGAACCCTTGGGCTCGGTAGTGCTTCATGATGTGCCAGAGGATCGGCTGATCGCCAATCTCCACCAGCGGTTTGGGCTTAAGTTCGGTTTCTTCGCTCAGGCGTGTGCCCAGGCCGCCGGCCAGGATGACGGTCTTCATCTACTAGTATTGTTGCACTTTGAAGGCTTCGTCCTTAGGTTTTGTGATTCTCGGAAGCTATGCTAGCGCGGAGTGACGCTTCGAATCATACGGAGAGGAAAAGGGAGTGCGAGGATGCAACGTGCCTCGCAGCGCGCACGACCAAGCTCGAATGGTAATGCGCACATGTCTCGTGGTTGTCGCGTTGTTGTTCTGCGGGGCACGATGCCTTCCCCTCCTTGGCTCGAGATCAATCGAGAAGCCTTCCTATGCGCTGCGAGGCACGTTGCATCCTCGCACTCCCTTGGATTCAGGTTCATTTGGCAGAGTTGCCTTACTTGGCCCACGCAACATATGTCCCCTTCGACCCCTACGACCCGTCAACCCTGAATCACCATAGCGCCGGATTCTACCAAGCCACGATAGCCGACGGAGCGGTCGGAAACGCGAACGGGCCGCCCCGCTTTCAATGCCATCCTCGCCAGTTTCTCCATGTTTCCTCCGGGAGCGACTTCAACGAAGTCGAGCCGTGCGCATAAAGACGCGATCAGCCGATCCCGCAACTGATTGTTCACCCCAATGAAATTCGCCTCCGGGCGGAAAGGCGTGACCACGAGATCGGTCTTCGGATCAAATTGGTAGCGCCACAGACGCGCGGCCCTAAATGGCTCTTCGGTTAAGTTCTCGCCCAAGGCGGGGAAGAGACCGCGATCGAGGCAGAGAATGCGCGGTGCGCCCCACCGGAGGGGCACGAGGGCCGAACGCTGGTACTCGGGCGTGTCATGACCGCTGACAACCACCTCACCCCGGAGCACACCCTCTTCCGCCAGCTTCTCCATCTGGTCGAGCCCGGCCGGCATCGTGTTGCGGGATGACAGAACGCTGAACGTCTTCGCGTCCAGCAACCGCAGATTGCCATAGACGAACAACACTCCGGGCGGATCGGGATCGAACTGCTCAACCCGGGCCGGATAGTGGGCGTCGGCCATCGTGATCCAGCTCACGCCCAGCCCATCCAGTCGCTTCAGCAAGGCCGCATCGATCTTTCGATCCTGCGTCGCCAGCTTCTCGGCGACGCGGGTCAGCTTGATTCCGAACTCTTCTTTCAGAGCCTCGGGACCAAGTCTTTGGAAGTCCTCCGGCGTCCGCGCCAAAAGGTCGCAGCGGGCAAGAACCCGCGTTACCGTGCGGCCGCCCACACCGGGCGTCATCGCGAGCCAGAGGGCGAACTCTCGGCGGGTCATGGCACCCGCTTCGCCGCCTCGAGCAGGATCTTCACCGCGGTTTCGCCGGACCGGTTCATCTCGTCGACGACTTCCTCGTGGTTGAGGGGATAGTCCGCAATTCCACAAGCCAGGTTTGTGACCACGCAGAGACATCCATAGTCGATACCCGCCTCCCGCATGACGATGGCCTCGCTCGCCGCGGTCATGCCGACGAGGTCGCCAATCTTGCTGTAAAGATCGATCTCATACGGCGTTTCGTAGCGGGGCCCGTTACCGCAGACATAGATGCCGCCGTCGTGTACCGCGGTTTCGGTATTCAAGAGGTAATCCCTGGCTGGCAGCGGCTTGGAGAAATCGGTGTGGATGACGGTTCGGTGATAGAGCGTTGTCTGGCGGCTAGTGACATCCATAAAGTCGCTGGGCACCACGATCGTGCCCGGCCCCCAGTCGGGACGCAAGGAGCCCACCGCCGCCGTCGCGAAGCAGGTCTTGACGCCGAGGGCTTTGAGTCCGAGCGCGAAAGCGGTGTAGTTCACGAGGTGAGGCGGCGTCTTGTGGCCCACGCTGTGACGTTGAATCAGGACGATGTCGCCTAACAGCCTTCCGCGCAGGAGTCCGGCAGGAGTGGGAACATGAAGCGGTTTGCCTCCCAAAGCGGCCAACCGGTCGCCAATTCCAGTGCCGCCGATAATGCCAACGCGCGCCTTGATCACGGGGGGATTTTAGCTTATGCCAACGGCAAAAGTCATATGCATCCACCTCACCCAAACCGATGTTTGTGCGGTTTGGGGGAGGTCGGTGAGCTTGCGCCCTTCCCCCACCCGGTTCCCGTTGGTCACCGACCTCCCCCAGGGGCACAAGCATCCCCCAGGGGAGGTGGATGGTTCGCGCCCAGAACCTTGAGACAAACTAGGAAGCGTGTTTGTCACGCTCCTAGTTGCCGCCACGCTTGTGCCTCGCCCGGATCTCGACATTTGGGTCACCGAGCCCGCCAAGCATTTCACGGAATCGAGTCCGATCGGCAACGGTCGCCTCGGAGCCATGATTTTTGGCGGGGTTTCCAAGGAGCGGGTCGTCCTGAACGAGTCCACCATGTGGTCAGGGTCGCCCCAGGAAGCCGACAAACCCGAGGCGCATAAGGCGCTCCCCGAGATTCGCAAACTCCTCCTCGCCGGAGAGAACAAGAAGGCCCAGGAGCTCCTCCAACAGCATTTCGTCTGCGAAGGCCCGGGTTCCGGACATGGCGGTAGCAAGGATGGTCCCTACGGGTGCTATCAAATCTTCGCCAATCTCGAGATCGAGACGCCCGACGGCCCCTACGAAAACTACCGACGCGTCCTGAAGCTCGATGAGGCGATTTCGGAGACGACTTATCGCCAGAAAGGCGTCGACTTTCGGCGCGAGGCCTTCGCCTCCGCCCCGGGAAATGTGATCGTCTATCGGTTTTCGGCTTCAGAGAAGGGAAGTATCAACCTGAAGGCGAAGCTGACGCGTCCGGAGGCGGCCCTTCGACGGACAGACGGCAAAGACCTGGTTATCGCCGGGCGACTCCAAAGCGGCAACCCAAAGATCAAAGGCGTCGCCTTCGAGGGCCGCCTGCGAGCGGTGACGACCGGCGGCAAAGAGACGGTGACCGATGAGGGCATCGAGGTCGTCGGCGCCGATCAGGTCACGTTCTATTTCTCGGCCGGCACAAGCATGTTCGATGCGAACTTCCGCGACAAAGTGTCCAAGGACCTCAAGGCTTCCGAACAGGTTTACAGCAACCTGCTGGCCGACCATGTGAAGGACTATAAGAGTTTCTTCGACCGCTGTCGGCTGCAACTGCCGGTGGGCCCCAGCGCGGCTTTGCCGACCGTAGACCGCCTCCAGAAGGCGCAGGAAGGCGAGGAAGATCCGTCGCTCGCCGCGCTGTACTTCAACTTTGGGCGCTACCTGCTCATCGGGTCTTCGCGTCCCGATAGCCCGCTGCCCGCGAACCTGCAGGGCATCTGGGCGGAGGAACTGCTCACCCCCTGGAACGGCGACTTCCATATCGACATCAACGTGCAGATGAACTATTGGCCGGCGGAAGTGACCAACCTCAGCGATTGTCACCGCCCCATGCTCGACTTCATCGGTCGGCTCGTGCCGAATGGGCAGAAGACGGCCAAAGCGTACTACGACGCCGACGGCTGGGTCGCCCATGTCATCACGAACCCGTGGCTTTTCACCTCTCCCGGTGAGCACGCCTCATGGGGCTCTACTTGCTCAGGGGCCGGCTGGCTCAGCCAGCACCTCTGGGAGCACTACGCCTTCACCGAGGATCGCAAGTATCTTGAAAAGGCCTATCCGGTGCTGAAAGGTTCCGCCGAGTTTTTCCTGGACATGCTGATCGAAGAGCCGAAAAACCAGTGGCTCGTAACCGCGCCTTCGAACTCCCCCGAAAACGCATTCCTGCACCCAAAGGATGGCGTGGTTACGACGTGTATGGGCCCAACGATGGACAGCCAGATCGTGCGCGAACTTCTGGGCAACGCGGCTCGGGCATCCGAACTCCTCGGTCGCGACTCCGATTTCCGAAAGCGCGCCCTCGCCGCGCAGGCTCGACTGGCCCCGACCCAGATTGGCAAGCATGGCCAAATCATGGAATGGCTGGAAGACTACGACGAGGCAGAGCCGACCCACCGCCACGTGTCTCATCTGTACGGGCTCTACCCATCGGACCAGATTTCGGTCCTAAAGACGCCTGCTCTCGCGGAGGCGGCCAAGAAAACGCTGGAGCGCCGGGGCGATGGCGGAACGGGTTGGTCCTTGGCGTGGAAAGTCTGTTTCTGGGCGCGACTTCATGATGGAGAACACGCCTACAAACTCCTCCGACGGCTCCTCTGGCCGGTTCGGAATTCGGGGGTGAACATGTCCAACGGCGGCGGCACCTATCCCAACCTTTTCGACGCGCACCCGCCTTTCCAAATCGACGGCAACTTCGGCGCAACGGCGGGCATCGCCGAGATGCTGATGCAGAGCACCGAGGACGAGATTCGACTCTTGCCCGCCGTGCCGAAATCATGGGGCAAAGAGGGCTCTGTCAAAGGGCTACGGGCACGCGGGAACATCACCGTCGACTTCGAATGGAAGGACGGCAAGGTGAGCGATTACCGCATCAAAGCGCCGGGCATCCGGCAAGTGCGGATCATCAAGCCTTAAGCCGTCTTCTTCAGGGCGGCGTGCATGCTGTCTACCATCAGCGATCCGATATGGTCGAAGTGGGTGGAGCAGTTGCGCCCGTTCTGCTTGCTGGCATAAAGGGCGGCGTCGGCGTGCTGGATGAGGTCGCGTGGCTTCGTGACTAGGGAATCCAACGATGCCACACCGAACGAGGCGGTGACTTCGCGCATCGGCCATTCCACGGTTTCGATCGCGATACGGAACCGCTCGGCGGCAAGCATGGCCTGCTCTTTGGCGGTGCCCGGAAGTAGAACGGCGAATTCTTCACCGCCGTATCGGGCCACGACTTCATAGGATCGCGAAGTTTCGGTTAGAACCCTCGCTACCTTCTTGAGCACGTCGTCTCCGGCCGGGTGACCGTAGGCGTCGTTATACTTCTTGAAGTTGTCAACGTCAAGCAGGATGAGCGAGAAGGGTACGCTCATGCGCTCATGATAGGAGAAGGACGAATCCAGTTCTTCTTGGAATCGGCGGTGGTTGCTGAGGCCGGTGAGACCGTCCGTGACGGCCAGGGTCTCCAGCTTCTGATTCGCTTCTTCCAGAGCGAGCTTTTGCTCTTCGATGCGGCGCTCCGCGGTCTTTCGCTCCGTGATGTCCAGGTTGGCGCTGATCGCACCGATGATCTCACCGCTCACGCCCCGCAGAGCGAAGACGTTCGCGACCAAATGCCGCGAGTCACCGTGAGTGGTGAACTGCCAGTCCGTATCAGACACGCTCTCCCCCGAGAAAATCCTTTGGACCATGTCTTCGTCCCAAAAGCTGCGGTCGCCGCCGCCGAGGACGGACCACACTGGCCGCAGTACAGACTCCTGCGCGGATCGGCGGAATAGAGCCTCTGCGGCTCGATTCCACTCGTGGATCATGCCTTCGGAGTCGAACGTGAAGCTGGCGACGGGCATCCCGGCGAAGAGTTCTTCGAACCGGCGCGAGGCGAGAAGCAAGTTCTGGTTCGCCATCTGGAGCCGCTCGCTGGCGACGGTGATCTCATCCGTCTGCTTGCGAAGCATGTCTTCCTGGGCAAGAATGCGCTCGGCGACCTTGATTCTCGCGAATAGTTCTTCACGATCGAGCGGCTTGGAAAGAAAATCGTCGACGCCGGCCTCGAACGCTTCGAGTCGATCTTGTCGCTGGCCCTTTGCGCTGAGCAACAGCACGTAGGTGTAGGCCTTTGAAAGTCGCCGCACTTCGCGGCAAAGGGAAACGCCGTCCATCTCCGGCATCATCCAGTCGGTAATGACGACTCGGTGCTCGCCGTCTTTGAAGCAGTCCAATGCGAGCATGCCGTTCTCGGCGTGATCGACGGAATAGCCTCGGTTCTCAAGAACGCGACGCAGCAAGAGGGCGGATACTGGATCGTCCTCGACGATCAAAATCTTCCGCGATTGGTTATTGTCCAAAAATCCCAAGCCGTCCAAACCCTTTTCCCCTCAGGTTCTGTGTTCCTTGCTCTGCGTTCTTGACAGCTAGTAGTATTGCGGGGTTTGGATTTCTGGGGGGTTGTAAATTGTAAATTGTAAATCGTAAATCGTAAATCGACGGACGGGGTGTGTACGTGATATGCAAGTCGAGCGATTCAGCACCGGGGTGAGGCTCCAAGATCGAGTCGGACTACGCCCCTCCGGGCCAACCTCCCAACGTCCCTACCCCTGTTCGTCGATTTACAATTTACGATTTACGATTTACGGTCAACGATTCCGATCTACATTCAGCTCTCATTAAGTTATCGGCAAACGTATACCAACCTGAGGAATGAAAACGCGTTTACTTGGCGACCGGTCCGTCGGAGCCATTGGTTTGGGTTGTATGGGGATGAGCGGGGCCTATATTGGCGCGGTAAACGAGGCCGAGCAGGTTTTGGAGCGAGCGTTAGAACTGGGAGTCAATCACTGGGACACGGCGGACATGTATGCGTCCGGAAAGAACGAGACGCTGATCGGTCCGCACGTCCGGAAGCATCGCAATGAGGTCTTCTTGGCATCCAAATTCGGGAATGTTTACGACAAGTCGATGACAACGCACCAGGACCTGGTGGAAAGCGGCTCGCCGTGGATCGTCGATGGGACGACGAAGTATGCACGCAAATGCATCGAGGCCAGTCTCACCCGGCTCGGCGTAGAGACGATCGACCTCTACTATCTTCACCGCGTCGACTCGCGGGTACCCATTGAGGTAACCGTTGGGGCGATGGCCGAATTCGTGCAGGAAGGCAAGGTGCGGCTCTTGGGGCTGTCCGAGGTCGGTATCGAAACGATTCAGCGGGCCAAGGCCGTTCATCCAATCGCCGCGGTTCAGAACGAGTTTTCGCTGTGGACGCGGGACTTCGAGGATGACGTGCTCCCCTATTGCGAGCAAAACGATATCGCTTTCGTGCCGTATTCGCCTCTGGGTCGTGGATTCTTAACCGGCGAGATCAAATCGGCGGACGACTTGGATCCAGACGATGGCCGGCGACATCACCCGCGTTTCCAGGGGGAGAACTTCGCTCAGAACTTGAAGATCGTGGACTTGGTCAATGAGATCGCCGCCGCCCACCACGCTACTGCCGCCCAAGTCGCGCTTGCTTGGACCTTGCAAGTGAGTGAGATCACTCTGCCCATTCCGGGCACGAAGAGGTTGCAGTATCTGGAGGACAACACGGCCGCCACTGATCTCAAGCTCACGGGCGGAGAGATGCAGATCCTATCCGAAATCTCGAACATCGCCGGAGAGCGATATCCGGTAGGTGCGATGGCGTTTACAAAGAGGTAATGGACCCAAAAACCTAGATGACTTTCACGGAGCTCTTGGATGCATCAAGGCTGTCGCATTGTGTTTAAATTTTGAACTTTCAAGGAGCGCAGGGATGGATCGTGCCCTGCTTTGGGCGATAGTTGCCGACCGGTCAGGTTCAATCGGACGCTTTGAGGACGACCACGAGGCTTAGCTCGCCGAGGCTCGTCCTCCCGCTCTGGACACAATGCAGCAGCCTCGAGACATCCTCGCCCTTCCTTAAGTCTGTTGAATTGGTAGCGCTATCCTGTGCGCTGCGAGGCACGTTGGAGGCTGTTGCATTGTGTTGAGTAGTTAGAGAGCGGCGGATGTATTGTGCCGCCGTGACCGAGCCTTCAGGTTTACGTAAGCTGCCCGCGGGGCACGATGCATCCCCGCGCTCCATGAAAGCTCAAAAATTTAAACACTATGCAACAGCCTCGTTGCATCCTCGCACTCCCTTGGTTCATCGGTATGCGCTATGTCTCCTATGATGGGCGACCAAGGTGTCCAGACCGTTTAGTCACTGTCCCACCGAAGTAACTTCCGCCGCCGATATACCACGGCATGTCGCCATACATCTCTCTCGCGTCCGATGCCTGAACCGGCGCATCGGAGACGGCTCCGAGATACCACCGGCCCGACCCGGTGAACGCTTCGTTCTCATAGAAGTACCTCAGCCACAACTGTCCACAAAGTGGACAGCGTAGAACGGATATCTCGGCGAAATCCTTGTCCATGCCCAGATCCCGTACCAGCTCAAGGTCGGGGCTCGCATCCTGCTGACATGCGCAGAGTTCATCGTTCGAAGCCGCCATCGCGACGTCGTAGCGATCCGCTAGCGCGAGGAACTCATCGCCCCATCCGCTGCTGACGCTCACTTCCTGAAGGGGTCCCGTCGGTAGGAAAAAGATGGCGGGAACGGCCGAGACTTTGCCCTCCCTCAGGTTCTCCAGAACCTGATCTATCTCGGCGTTCGCCTCGATCGCGTCATCCCAACCTGAATAGAGAAAGCAGTTATCCGACCGCGACAACAGAAGCTTCGCATCCTCGAAGACCCGGATCAGTTTGGGGACGTCCGCCATCAGTCCTCGTGCGCGAGTGAACGTTCGATTCGCTTATCGGGGACGAGCCAAATGAGGGCAACCAAGCCGTATAGCGCCATCGCGACCCATTGGTTGATGAAGGCGGCCGCAATCGCGATGACATACAAGACCGGAGACGCCTTACCCTTAATGTCGGTGCCAATTGCGTGCTTCAGCTTTGAGTTCGGTCCTTGCTGACGAACGATGGTGCTCTGGAGGATGAAGTAGGCAATCGCAGCAAGGAGGAGAACGACACCATACAATGCCGCCGGGCCCTTTGCAAAGTTATTCTCACCTAACCAACCCGTCGCGAAGGGCACGAGAGAGAGCCAGAACAGCAAATGGAGATTCGCCCACAGGATGCCGCCGCTCACCTTCGTGACGGTGTGCAGCATGTGATGATGGTTGTTCCAATAGATGCCCAGATACACAAAGCTAATCAGATAGCTAAGGAAAACCGGGATGATTGGTTTGAGGACAGCCCAATCGGTGCCGTGGGGCACCTTCATTTCTAACACCATGATCGTAATGATGATCGCGAGGACGCCGTCGCTAAAGGCTTCGAGCCGGTTCTTCTGCATCAGTTCTGATTACAGACGAAGCAGAGTCACATTTTGCCTTGGGAGACGGTGTCCAAGTGTGGCCGTAAATCTCGAACGATGCACGTGATCAAGAATCCGCCAGGAGCTTGAGTAGCGCTGAGGGCGGTGGCCATCGGGAAGACCGTTCCATCCTTGTGCACGGCCTGCGTCGCCATGTGCTCGCCCATCTGCCGCCGGACCGGGTTGTGGTTGTAGGCATTCCGGTTCGTCACGTGAGCCGTGCGATATTGCTCCGGCACGAGGGCCTCGACGGAGAGGCCGAGCAGCTCGTCCTTGTGATAACCAAAGAGTTCTTCGGCCTGCTCATTTGCGATGACGATTTCGCCATCTTCGTTGACGACCAGGATGGCATCGGGGGCGGTTTCGATGAGCCCGCGAAACATCTCGAGGCTCGTCTTGAGCATCGCTTCAACTTTGGAATGCTCCTCGAGTTGAACGAGCAAGCGGCGGTTGTCATCGCGAAGGATCGTCATCGTCTCGTTCGCTTGCTCTTGGAGCCAACGGGCGACCAGTTCCGTCCGATTCAGCGGTCCAAGCTTGATCCGGATGCGGCCCCAATAGGTGCCGACCGTGGGCAGACTGATGCCCAGCAGGTTGGCGATGGACTTATCCGTATGGCCCTGCGCCGCATGGCTCAGAAGCTGCAGCTCGCGGGGACTTAAAGGCGTTTCGTGACGGCTAGCCTCGACCGGCAGATTGTTGGCCACGACATCAGGATACCGAATACTACTGAGCTGCCTTGGCCAGCTTGACATGGTGGCTACTACAAGCGAAAAGAGGTGGTGCGGAAAATCCGCGCCACCTCTTCTGTGTCAGTGCGATAGCCTTACGCCGGAGTCGGCGTGATGGTGAAGCCCTGACCGGCCAGTTCCTGACCGATGTGCCGAAGCTTCTTCATCGCGCGGAGCTCGATCTGGCGAACGCGCTCTCGGGTGACGTTCAGTTCCGCGCCAACCTCTTCCAAGGTTCGGGTACGGCCATCGTCCAGACCGAAGCGAAGACGGACCACATCCCGCTCTCGTGAAGTGAGTCGCCCAAGAATGCCGTCAATCTCCTCGCGGCGGATGAGCGTCCAGGTGACATCGCCCGGGCTCGGCATATTCGTGCTCTGCACGAAGTCGCCGATGGAGCTATTGTCCTTTTCGCCAACCGGAGTTTCGAGCGAAATCGGCTCCACCGCCACGCGCATCATTTCGCGAACGCGGTCGATGGAAAGCCCAACCTTCTCGGAAATTTCTTCCTCCGTCGGTTCTCGCTGGAGTTCCTGCTGAAGCTGAGACGCGGTCTTGACGACCTTGTTGATCAGTTCGGCGACGTAGACCGGAATTCGGATCGTGCGGCCCTGGTTGATAATGGCGCGAGCGATCGCTCGGCGAATCCACCAAGTGGCGTACGTCGAGAACCGGAAGCCCTTACGCCAGTCGAACTTCTCAACGGCGCGGATCAAACCGAGGTTGCCCTCTTGAATCAAGTCTGCAAGAGGAATACCGCGAGCGTTGTACTTCTTCGCGATCGAAACTACGAGTCGCAGATTCGATTCGATGAGGTGCTGCTTCGCGGCTCGGCCCTCTCGGCGCATGATCTCGATATCGAACTCGGTGTTGCCGATGTGATCGCGCTTCAAAAGTTTGAGCGCTTCCACGAACTTCCCACTGTCGACAAGATCCTTCGCCTGAACTCGCTTGGCGAGCTCCTCTTCTTGGCCGGGCGTAAGCAGGTGTGCGCGGCGCGTTTGCCGCATCCACATTTCGAGCTCTTCACCGTCGTCGTGCTGCGGCGGAGTTTCCCCTTCCTCTTCCTCTAGATCATCTAAATCTACGAGATCGTCTTCGGACGGTTCGGCGACCCCCTCTTCCAGGTTCGTTCGAGTCGTCGCATCCGCAAAAGACGGCCGACCGGGCGTGCGCACCGTGATCGCGCGGCCTCTTCGGGGTGTCGTTACCATTCCATTTTCACTCGCCATTAATATTTCGATTCCTCTTCAAAAACGTCCTTGTTGAACCACGACCCCGCGGGTTGGCTGGGCACAGACATGCCCGAAGCACTAGATAGGGTATCACGATTCTCTAAAATATGCAAGAAAAATTTAGGCGTTATCTGGCCTAATATTCCTTACGTTGGCAGGCGGCGATGCGTGCCAAACCTTGCTCAAGACGAGACAAAACCGTGAAAGGTTCGGAGTGACGAGCCATTCTACCTACCCAGCCGCCGTAAGGACTCCACCGATTCTCGCAAGGATCGTGCCATTGAGACCGTTTCATCGAGAGTGTTGAATCTCCCGAAACTGATGCGAACGGTGCCCCGCAGCCACTCCGTTGGATAGCCTAGAGCGGTGAGAACATGGCTGGGCTCCGTCGATCGAGAACTGCACGCGGCGCCACTGCTGATCGCGTACCCGCGGCGGTCCATTTCGATGACGAGGGACTCCCCTTCGACGCCCAGGAAGCTGAGCGAGAGGATAAACGGTGACACGCTGATACCCGGCGGGAAAGCGTCCGCCCGTAGCCCAGGTGGCAGATCACGTCCGTTCTGATGCCAATCGGGGAGCCCCTCTAACTCCTTCAAAACCATTTTTCCCTGAATATAGGCGGGCTCTCCGGCCGCACCGTCATGCTCCTCGTCCACCGTCAGTTGGATCGCCGCGCCCATGCCCACGATTGCCGGCACATTCAGCGTTCCCGCCCGATAACCCTCTTCCTGCTCGCCCCCCATGAGTATCGGCGGCGGGAAATTCGCCCCCCTCGCGTACAACGCTCCAACTCCCTTGGGCCCGTGAAACTTGTGCGCGCTGAACGTCGCGTAGTCGATTTGTCGAATGGGCTCGGGCCGAAAATCGATCTCACCTTTCCATAACTCGCGCCTCATCGGGGGGCCGTCCAAATTTACGCGAAAGTAGAGCTTTCCAACCATTTGGGTCGCGTCTACGTGGACGATTTCGCCCAGCGGAACAGGATAGATGGCACCTGTCTCGTTATTGACACGCATGAGACTGACGAGTCCGTCCAACGGTTCCAATGCCTGGACTCGGTCGTTCATCCAATAATCTGGGACCGTTTCAAAGATCCTTAATCCGCGCGGTTTGACTTGCTCCCAGATCGAACTATGTTCAACCGGGCTGATCCAGGCGCCTGGATGGGCCGCAAGTAGCCAGTTGTTGGCCTCCGTCGCCCCGCTCGTGAAGACGATCTCGGAGGGATCATCGGCTCCGATCGCGAGAGCGACTTGTTGCCGTGCCTTCTCCACCGCGGCCCGCGCTTCGAGGCCGAGCGAGTGGATGGAGTTGGCATTGCCCCAATGTTCACCCAGCCAAGGCAGCATCGCCTCCAGCACACGCGGGTCAAGGGGCGTGGTTGCCGCGTTATCGAAATACTTCTCGCGGAGCACAAAGCCAGTTTACGTGAGACGCCTGACCATGAACTCGATATCGGGCGTCGCCCCATCGTAATAAGCCTCACATCGGACAAAACCGAACTCCTCATAGAGAGCCTTCGCCGACTTCATATGGGCGGGCAGCGTGTCGAGCACCATGGCCTCGTATCGCATGTGAAACGCATCGCGAAGGGCACGGCGGAGCAGAGCTCGTCCTAGACCAAGTCCTCGAGCCGAGTCGAGAACGTACAGCCGCTTCAGTTCGCAGGCGCGGAGCCGGGAGCGGCCGGCGGGAAGTCGCTGCTTCAGAGGTCGGATACCGGCGCAGCCGACGGGATCGCCGCGGTGAACCGCAACAAAAAGCGAGCCATGGGGCAAGGCGTAATCTCCGGGCAAACCGCAAACTTCGTCTTCAAAGCCCTCAAAGCAGTGATCATCAACCTCGCTGAGCCAGTCGCGGTACTTCAAAAACAGCACACGAACGGCCGCGATGTCGTTATCATCGCGAACGGATCGAACAGACCATTCGATTGTCGGCAACCTCTCCTCCCCTTACTTTGGACGCCCCGGTATTGTTAAGGGTCCTCTAAGTGAACGCGCGAAGGCGGGACCGCGTTCCAGCCGAGTATCCTTTTTCTTGCGGATGGATACCAACGCTCGGCTTCTTAGCGCCGTTCAACTCGCGACAAGGAAGCTCGTGAGTTCCGGCAATTTCGATACGATTCTTCAAGATGTGCTTGCCATCTGCGTCGAAGCGGCCGGTGCTCAGGGCGGCACGATCTACCTTCACGATGCCCCCAAGAAGCGCCTCAAGTTTCGCCACGTCATTCCCATTGAGGTTGCGGAGAAGCTACCCTTCGGTGATATGCCCGAAGACGCCGGCGTTGCCGGCCAAGTTTTCCAGGGCCGCCAAACTCGGATCGACCACTTCGCGATGTCCGAATCGGAGGAGACGCGAAACCTCGTCGAGTCGGCCACCGGCGTCGTCGTCCGCACGATGATCACGACTCCTCTGATGATGGAAAGCGAGGAGCCGATCGGAGTTGTGCAACTCATCAACAAGAAGGAAGGTCAGTTCGACGAGAACGACGCCAGTGTTCTGAATACCATTGCCGCCGTCTCGACCATGGCATTCTTGAATTCGCGCTTGATGGAAGAGCATAGCCGCGCATCTTCGCTGCTCGGCATGGGCAAGGTCAGCCACGATATCGGCAACCTCGCCGCCAGCCTCTTCGCGAATATCTCCTTCAGCGAAATGACTCTGGACGGCATGAAGGAAGAGTTCCAGGAGTCGGAAACGGCGCAGATGTACGTCGAGTCGCTGGAATCTATGCTCGTCGAGCTGAAGGATTCCATCGACCGTATCGTCGGCTATTCCCGCCTTATCTCCGATCTCTCCGCCGGCAAAGAACTGAGGCCGAACATGATCGTCGCGCCGATGGGCGAAACGATCACGAAGAGCGCCGCCTACTTGGAGAGCGATGGACGGAAGAACGCGGTTGCCCTGCGCTATCAAGTGGATGACGAGTCCCCGGCGACGGCTCACGATGTTCTCTACCTCTTCCGAATCGTGCAGAACCTTGTCGGCAACGCCATCAAGGCCGTCAAGGAGACTGTTCCCATCGATTGGCAGGACAAGTTCACAGAAGACGAGAACGCGATCTTCGGTGAAGTGACCATCGGCTACCACTTCGATGGCAGCAATCACATCGTGGAAGTCACCGACTCCGGCGCCGGCATGTCGCCCGAAGTCGCCGAAAGAATTCTCGCCGGCACAGCGAGATCGCAATGGGACAAGGGTTCCGGCTCCGGCTGGGGCACCAAGATCGTGCTAGAGCTCGCGGCGACACACAACGCGAAGGTCTCGATCGATTCGGAGCTTGGCAAAGGCACCACATTCAGAATCGCGTTCCCGCATCAACCGGAGATCACGGAGTAGGCGCAAGGTTCCCAAAGCATCCAACTCCCCTAAACTGATGTTCGTGCGGTTTGGGGGAGGTCGGTGAGCTTTGCGAACCGGGTGGGGGTCCGCATGCCGACCCAGCCCGAGATCAAAGGGAGCCGGGGTACGTCGCCACCCCGGCCTACAAGGAGTTGGGCGCTTCAAATCGCTCGGCCTCACCACCGGCTAAGAAGCAATCTCGTATGCAGGCTAC